>JANMCS010000314.1:0-12536 GCA_031361405.1 Betaproteobacteria bacterium | reverse complement strand
GATCTTCGCCGTCAATTTCGGCATGGGCGTGGTGTCGGGCCTTGTCATGGCCTACCAGTTCGGCACCAACTGGAGTTACTTCTCCGATTTCGCGGGCAGCGTCACCGGCCCGCTGCTGGCCTACGAAGTATTGACGGCGTTCTTTCTTGAAGCGGGCTTCCTCGGCGTGATGCTGTTCGGCTGGCACCGGGTGGGTCCGGGACTGCATTTCTTCGCCACCGTGATGGTTGCGATCGGCACGCTGGTGTCGATGACGTGGATCCTCGCCTCCAACAGCTGGATGCAGACGCCACAGGGCTACGCCATCCTCGACGGCCGGATCGTGCCGCTTGACTGGTTCGACGTGATCTTCAATCCGTCGTTTCCCTATCGACTGATGCACATGGGCGTGGCCGCGTTCCTGGCCACCGCGCTGATCGTGGGCGCCGGCGGCGCGTGGCACCTGCTGCGCGGGCGCAACGATGACGCCATCCGCACGATGACGTCGATGGCGATGTGGATGCTGCTGCTGGTGGCGCCGCTGCAGGCGGTGATCGGCGACTTTCACGGGATCAATACGCTGCAGCACCAACCGGCCAAGATCGCGGCCATCGAGGGCCATTGGGAGAACAAGCCCGGTGAAGCGGTGCCGCTGACGCTCTTCGGCTGGCCCGACATGGCGAAGGAGGAAACGCTGTACGCCTTCAGCGTGCCGCACCTCGGCAGCCTGATCCTCACGCACTCGTGGGACGGCCAGTTTCGCGGGCTGAAGGATTTTCCCCCGGGTGATCGTCCCAACTCGACCATCGTGTTCTGGTCGTTCCGCGTGATGGTGGGGCTCGGCATGCTGATGATCGCGTTGGGACTGTGGGCCGGATGGGCACGCTGGCGCGGCAATCTTTACGCCTGTCGACCGTTGCTGTGGTCCGCGCTGCTGATGGGTCCGGCCGGACTGATCGCCATCCTGGCCGGATGGTTCACCACCGAGATCGGGCGCCAGCCGTGGATCGTGTACGGCGTGATGCGCACGGCGGATGGCGTGTCCGCGCACGGTGCGGTGCCGCTGTTCGTCACGCTGGCGTTGTTCGTGGTCGTGTACTTCGCCGTGTTCGGCGCAGGTGCCTTCTACGTGCTGCGGCTGATCGCCGCCGGCCCCGCCGCGCCGGATGCATCGACACCGGTGCCGGGCGGACCCGGGCAATCGCGGCAGCCGATGCGGCCCATGTCCGCCGCGCCCGATCCTGGCGGTGACATGGCCGGCGCCGTAAAGGTGCAACACCATGGGGTTTGACCTGCCGTTGATCTGGGCCGTCATCATCCTGTTCGGGGTGATGATGTACGTCGTGATGGATGGCTTCGATCTCGGCATCGGCATCCTCTATCCATTCTTCTCCGAAAAAACCGACCGCGACGTGATGATGAACACCGTCGCGCCGGTGTGGGACGGCAACGAAACGTGGCTGGTGCTGGGTGGCGCGGGATTGCTGGCGGCGTTTCCGTTGGCGTACTCGATCATCCTGTCCGCGTGTTACCTGCCACTGATCTTCATGCTGCTCGGGCTCATCTTTCGCGGCGTCGCGTTCGAATTCCGGTTCAAGGCCAGCGACGCCCGCCGCCATTGGTGGGACAAGGCGTTCATCGGTGGCTCGATCGCCGCATCGTTCTTCCAGGGCGCCACGCTCGGCGCGTTCGTGCAGGGCATTGAAGTGCGTGGCCGCAGCTTCGGTGGTGGCGCGCTCGACTGGCTCACGCCGTTCTCGGTGTTCACCGGCGTGGGCCTCATTGTTGCGTATGCATTGCTGGGCTGCACGTGGCTGATCTTCAAGACCAGCGGCCCGCTGCAGAGCCGGATGAAGGAACTCGCGCGCCCGCTGACGTTGGTGCTGCTGGCCACGATCGTCATCATCAGCGTCTGGACGCCCTTCACGCACGAGTACATCGCGCGGCGCTGGTTCACCTGGCCCAACATGCTGTGGTTCGCGCCGGTGCCCGTGCTGGTGGCGCTGTCGGTGTGGCGGCTGCTGCACGCGCTGCGCGGCGAGCCGCATGCGGGTCCGTTCGTGCTGACGCTCGTACTCGTGTTCCTGGGTTACAGCGGCCTGGGCATCAGCCTGTGGCCCAACATCGTGCCCCCATCGATCTCGATCTGGGAGGCCTCGTCGCCGCCGCAGAGCCAGGGCTTTGCGCTGGTGGGCGCGCTGCTGATCATCCCGCTGATCCTCGTCTACACGGCGTGGAGCTACTACGTGTTCCGCGGCAAGGTCGAGTCGTCGGACAGCTATCACTGATGCGGATCGATACGCCCGTCGCGGCAACCACGCCTCGGGGACGGCTCTGGTGGCGCCGCGTGGGTTGGCTGGTGGGGCTGTGGCTTGCCGGGGTATTGGCCGTCGGGTTGGTGGCGCTGCTGTTTCGCGCGGTGATGGCGGCGGTGGGACTCACGCGCTGAGGCGGCATCCATCCGCAAGGGGCTGCGCGCCTTCAGTGCACGTCACGCCCGTGACATAGCTTGAACTTGCGCCCGCTGCCGCAGGGGCACGGATCATTGCGGCCAACTTTCGCCCGCGCGCGCACGACCGGCTCGCGCGGCCGCGTGATGTCGGCGATGTCCAGTACGGCGTCGACCACTGTTCCTATCGCGCTGTCGAGATCGGCGAGCGGATGTTCGCGGTTGATGTGCTCGCGTTCCTCGCGCATCGCCTCCGCGTCCGCGCTGTCGTCGTCGGGATCGACCGGCAGGTGCCGCAGGATGTGCACGAGCGTTTCGCTCAGGTCGTCATCGTCGTCGGCCCGCTCGAACACCGCCGGAAACGCCCGCATCGCGGCCAGAAATCCCGCCGCCCACGACCAGAGCGCCGCGAGCTCCTGTTGCAGTGACGTCGGCGCACCATCTTCCGTCTCGATATCGTAGACGATCGGGTCGAACGGTTCGCGCGCATGGATGTGCGCCGCGAGAGTATTGTAGCGACGCATGACGAGCTCGATCACCCGCGCCACGTGCGCCTGGTCACCCGGAATCATCGGCTCGCCGCGAGGCGCCGCGAAGATCGGTGGCAGCCAGTCCGACGGCATCACGTTGCCTGGCTGCAGCAACACCCCCACGAGATAGCCCTCGAGCATGGCGACATCGAAGCACTCGCGGTCGTCAGGCAACGCCGCCAGCGCGTGGTCGAGTTCATCGATCTCGCGATCGGAGAGCGGGCGCGCAAGCTGGGCGCGCGGTGTGGATCCGGTCATGACGTCCTCTAGGTGTTGGAGGAGTAGAGTACTGCATCAGACTGAATCCTTGGGCTCGAGGTCCCGTCCGCGTGCACGACTCTTCTGCAGTCACCACCTACCTTTTCACCGACATCGAAGGCAGCACCGGACACTGGGAGCGGGAGCCGGAGCGCATGCATGCGGCACTGGCCCGGCACGACGAAATTTGCCGCGGTTGCGTGGCGGCCCACCGTGGAGCTGTCGTCAAATCAACCGGCGACGGGATCCTGGCCATATTCGGCGATCCGCTCGACGCGATGCAAGCGGCGGTTGCGTTGCAACTGGCGATGATCGATGCGGCTGCCTCCAATGACGTCGTCCTGCGCGTCCGCTGCGGATTGCACGCGGGCGTGGACGCACAGCGCGACAACGACTACTTCGGCAATGCCGTCAATCGCGCGGCCCGCGTGATGAGCGCAGCGCATGGGGGCCAGATCCTGGTATCGAAGGTCGTTGCCGCACTCGTCGCCGATCGGCTGCCGAAGGACCATGCACTGCTCGACCTGGGCCAGGTGCGACTGCGTGGCCTCGCCCGACCGGAGCACGTGTGCCAGGTCGTGCATCCCGCGTTGCAACGACAGTTTCCGGCACTGCGTTCGTTGGCCGCAACGCCGAACAACCTGCCGCAGCAGCTCACGTCGTTCGTCGCCCGCGAGCGCGAACTCGCGGACGTGACGAAGCAACTCGGCGAGACGCGACTGCTGACATTGGTGGGCGGCGGCGGACTCGGCAAGACACGCCTCTCGCTGCAGGTGGCGGCCGAGGTACTTGACGCCTATCCGGACGGCGTGTGGCTGGTCGAACTCGCGTCCGTCAGTGACGCGCGGCTGGTGCCACAGACGGTGGCGTCAGCGCTCGGCGTCAAGGAGGACCCGGGGCATCACGTAATGGAAGCGTTACTCGCATTCACCCGCGAGCGGCGGCTCCTGCTCGTCCTCGACAACTGCGAACATGTTGTGCTCGCCTGCGCCGAACTCGCCCGGAAAGTATTGGAGGCGGCTTCCGGCGTGACGATTCTCGCGTCCAGCCGCGAACCGCTGAACACGCGGGGCGAACACACGTATCCACTGGCGCCGCTGCCAGTACCTGCGCCCGCGCCGACGTCGAGCGCGGATGCGATCGCCGCGTACCCCGCCGTGCAGCTGTTCGTGGATCGCGCAATCGCCGCGAAGCCGTCGTTCCGGATCACCGACGACAACGCCGCTGCTGTCGCCCAGATATGTCATCGGCTCGACGGCATCCCGTTGGCGCTCGAGCTCGCAGCCGCGCGCCTGCGCTCAATGCCGGTCGAGCGAATCGCCGCACGACTGTCCGACCGCTTTCGCCTGCTGACGAGCGGCGACCGTACCGCGCTCCCGCGCCAGCAGACACTGCGCGCGCTGATCGACTGGAGTTACGACCTGCTCGACGAGCACGAGCGCGCGTTCTTCCGTCAGCTGGCAGCGTTTGCGGGGGGGTTCACGCTCGACGCTGCGGAAAGGGTCGGCGGGGGTGGCGCCTTGGGCGACGCCGATGGGATCGACCTGCTGGCGCGACTGGTCGAAAAATCCCTGGTCACGCTCGATGCCGCAGGCGAACGCTATCGCATGCTGGAAACGGTACGGGAATACGCGCTGGAGCGGCTGGTCACGTCCGGCGAGATGGACACGGTACGGTCACGCCATCTCGCGTTTTACCTGGCGCTGGCCGAGGCAGCAGGTTCCGAGTGGATCGGGCCGAAGCAGGGTGCATGGCTTGCCCGCTTCGACATCGAACGCGAGAACTTCATTGCCGCGCATGCCTGGTGCGATCACGCCGAGGATGGCGGCCAACTCGGATTGCGCCTCACGCGTGCCGTCTATTTCTACTGCCTCCATCGCGGATTGCTCGTGCTCGGATTCACGGCCATCGTCGAGGCGTTGCGCCGCCCCAGCGCCCAAGTGCGCAACGTGGCGCGCTGCCGGGCGCTGTCGGCTGCAGGCAATTTCGCCACCAACATGGGCCGGCATGACGAAGCGCTGCAATACCTGGAGGAGAGCCTCGCGATCGCCCGCCAGCTCGGCGACCGGGAACGCATTGCAGTCACGCTGCAGCCGCTCGGACGAACGTACCTGGCATTGGGCAAGCTCGACATCGCGTGCGTGCATCTCGAGGAAGCACTGGCACTGGCCGAGGCGAGCGGCCGCCAACGCGAGATCGCCGCTGCCCTGAGTTGCCTGGTGCAGCTTCGGCGCGCCGAAGGCAACTACGATGCGGCAATGCAGTTGTGCGAGCAATGCCTGGCGCTCGCGCGCACCATCGACGACCCGGAAAGCGTTGCCAGCAGCCTGCTCAACCTCGCAATGGTCGCAACGATGCGTGCGGACCTGCGCGGTGCGCGGCAGGCAATCGATGAGGCGCTGCGCATTGTCGAGATCGGCGGCTCACGCCTCAATGGGCAAGGCCTCATGACCGCCGTCTCGGGCCTGGCCGCAGCGATCGAGGACTGGAGCGGCGCGGCGCGATTCTTCGGCGCCGCCACCACCGAGGCCGCCATCTCCGGCTTGCAGCCGGATCGCGCCGACCAGGAATTCGTCAACGGCCACATGGTCCGGGCGAGTGCACAACTTGGCCTGACCGCGTTCGATGCCGCCATGGCTGCCGGCGGCGCACTGGACTATGCGTCGGCTCTGGCGGATGTTCGCGTATGGCTTGAACGGAAGGCTGCACCGGCGGTTGCGCCGTTCCCGGGTTGAACATCGGCGCAACGTGCGCGCGGCGCCGGCAGCGTCCGGTGCGCCGATCGCATGGACATCAGGGATCGTTCTGGATCGCCGGGTCGGTCGAGTCGATGCAGTCGTTGGCCCCGCCCCCCTGCTTGAACACGCGCAACTTGTAGTCGTATTTCGACTTGTTGGTGTTCAGGTTCTTGATATGGACACCCCGGCCGTTCGCGATGACACTCCGTTGCGAAAATTGTTCGTGCAGCCCCGTTGCATTCTGGTCGATGAAGTGGATCGGCAGCGCGAACAACGTCGATTCCTCGCGGAATTCCCACTTGCTGCCGGTGGGCAGGAACCAGCGCAGGAACGCACCACTGTTTCCTTTGTCCATCTTGATGGTCTGCGCGCCGACCATGACCTGGCACGCATTGCCATCCCACGCGATGTTGACGTCGGTATCGCAGCTGGCGCCCTTGCACAGATTTTCCGTGACTTTGGTGAAGGTGCCCGGGCAATCCGACTTGGCAGTCACCAGGCTGCACGCGCCCCGGGTGCCGCCCGTCGGCGGCGGCATAGTCGTGGCGCACCCGGCCAGCACGATCGCCGCACTCACCATGCCAACCAGTCTTGTCATCGTCATCGTTGGACTCCCTTGAAGGTGCCATCCGGTACATGCATTGAATTCGGGTACGGCCATGGAGGCGGTGGCCGATTCGTGAATCAAGGATCGTTGATGATGACCGGATCGAGTGTGTACGCAACACCGGTCGACTTGTGATAGACCTTGACGTCGTAGTAGAGCGGCGGCGAGGCCCCATTTGCGTTCTTGACCTTGAACTGCTTGTCGTTGCTGTTCTGAACCTGAATCTGTGCGTTCCACGCCGCCTGCGTCGTGGACCTCTTGCTGGGCGTATCGGACCCGAGATACGGATTGATGCTGTCCGCGCGAAACTCGAAGTCCGGCGCATTTTCCAGCTTCCACGTGATCATGACATCGCGCTTACCCTTCTCCATCCTGAGCTCGTTCGCGCTGGTGCCGATCGTCGGGGATGTGGGATTTCCTGTCACCGTGACCGTCACGTCGCAGGAGGCGCCCGGACAATCGACGGTCTGGGCGCCGGCAGACCGAAGTCCCGGTCCGGCGACAACGAATCCCAGGGCCACCGTGACGGTGGCAACAGCGCGAAGCGTGGATCTGATCATCATCGAACGATGCTCCCCAAAGGTTCGTACGGAATCGGCTTCGTTCATGCAGCGTCTTCGATCCATGACTGCGAAGGATGCCGGCCGCGGCACGCCGTTCTGGTGGTCTTTTGCGGTCGCGCAGCGCGCGAGTGGATTGTGTCACCGGGTGCGTCGGGGCGCCAGCAGCACCGCGCGTCCATTCCGCGCCACGGCAATCGACGATACCTGCGCGTTCGGCGCAAAGGCGCTTTGCCAGGTCTCCCGGCGCGCCGCGATCATGTGCGCGCCGGGTCGATCGTTTTCCCGCCCATCGGCGGCTTGCGCCGAAGTAACCAAATGGTTAACATCGCGGCCATGTCCGTCGTGGCCCGCCCTGCCGCTGTCGCCCGAACGCGCGCCAAAGCCGCGCGCCCCACGCGTGATGCTGAACGCACGCAGGCCGCGATCCTCGACGCCGCCACCGCGGAATTTGCCCGCCACGGCCTGGGCGGCGCGCGCGTGGACCGGATTGCCGAGCGCGCGAATACCAACAAGCGGATGCTCTACTACTACTTCGGCGGCAAGGAGGCGCTGTTCCTCGCCGTGCTGGAGCGCGCGTACGAGCACATTCGCAGCGAGGAACAGGGCCTGCATCTCACCGACCTTGCGCCTGTGGCCGGTGTGCGCGAGCTGATCGTCTTCACGTGGAACTACTATCTCGCGCACCCGGAATTCATGACGCTTCTCAACAGCGAGAACCTGCACCGGGCGCAGCATCTCAAGCGTTCGCAGAAGATCCGCGCGATGCACTCGCCCCTGATCGCGACGCTGTCCGAGGTGCTGGCGCGGGGGGCGCGCGAAGGCGTGTTCCGGCGCGGGGTCGACCCGGTGCAGCTGTACGTGTCGATTGCCGCGCTCGGCTATTTCTACCTGTCCAACAACCACACGTTGTCGACGATCTTCGGGCGCGATCTGCTGGCCACCCGCGCCAAGGCCGAGCGCCTGGCGCATATCAACGACCTGGTGCTGGGGTATCTGGCGAAATGAATGCACGAAGGGATGCGCCTTTCGGTTGGCCCGCGCGGCTGCAGTCGCGCCTGCCGGGGCTCTCATGGGCGTATCCAGCCTTCGCTGCGGACTTGCGTTGGCCGCCCGCCCGCGGGTATGCTAATTAACCAACCGGTTATCACCGTCAGACGATGCCCACAGAGGCAGCGCAGCCGGTCAATCTGATCCCGCCCGCGGGGCGCATCGATCCGCATTTACCAGGAGGCAATGCCATGAAGCGCACCACCCGAATCCTGATGACGACCTGCGCGGCCATCGTCGCCGCGATCGCGGCCCTGCCCGCGCAGGCGCAGGCCACATGGAAGCCCACCAAGCCCATCACGATCATCGTGCCGTGGGCCGCGGGGGGCTCCACCGACCAGGTCACGCGGGTGACCGCCGCCGAAATCGAGGCAGCGCTGGGCCAAAAAGTGGTGATCGTCAACCAGCCGGGCGCCTCCGGGTCGATCGGCACCAAGAACGCGCTCGAAGCCCCGAAGGATGGCTATACGTGGACGGCCGGCGCCGCCAAGGACCTCGGTACCTACGCCGTGCTGGGCATGCTGGACACCAAGATCGGTGATTGGGCGCTGTTCCTCAACGTCGCCAACGTGTCGACGTTGTCGGTCAATCCGAACACGCCCTACAAGACGGTGGGTGAACTGCTCGACGCGATGCGCGCCAAGCCGGGCCAGATCAGCGTTGCCACCGCCGGCGTCAACTCCAGCGGCCACAGCGCGATCGAAGCGATCGCCCGCGCGGCCAACGTGAAGTACAAGCACGTCACCTACGATGGCGGCAACCCGGCCGTGGTGTCGACGGTGGCCGGCGAGACCGATGCCACGACCCAACTCACCGTGGAGCAGGCCGAGATGATCCGTGGCAAAAAGCTGCGGCCACTCGCGGTGGTGGGCGACAAGCCGATCGAGATCGACGGCTACGGCACGATCGAGCCACTGACCAAGTCGATCAACAACTTCAAGGATCCGCCCAACTACTTCGGTATCTTCATCCCGAAGAGCGTGCCGCCCGAAGTGATCGCCACCGTCGAAAAGATCTGGGCGGAGAAAATCAGCAACTCCAAGGCGCTGAAGGACTATGCGACGAGCCGCGGCGCGCAGTTTGCGCCGGCAGCCGGCGCCGACGCGATGAAGGCAGTGATGCCCGCGGTGCAGGTCAACGCCTGGCAGGCGTTCGACGGCGGCAAGGCGAAAGTCTCGCCGGACACGCTGGGCATCGCGAAGCCGTAATCGACGTCCCGCTGTCATCACCTCCCGGTGCGCATGTGCGGACCGGGAGCATTGCCTCCTCACTCCGCCCGGCACCGCGCATGCATGCATCCCTCAATCCCGTCAGTCCGCGTACCGACCTGCGCACGGCGTTCTTCTGGATCGCGCTCGGCGGGTGCATCGTCTTCTCTTCGTGGCAGATGGACCGCATGGAACAGCAGGGCGCGTCGCTCTACACGGCGCCGGGCTTGTGGCCGGGCATCATCGGCCTGCTGCTGGCGGTGCTCGGCGGCGTGCTGGCGCGGCGCTCGTTCGTACGCGCTCGCGCCACGTCATGGACCGCAGCCGAGCCGGACGATACGGTGCTGGTGCCCGCATCGCGCTTTCGCCTCGCCACCGCGATGTTCTTCATCTATGCGGTGCTGCTGGTGGGCCGGGGTCTGCCATTCTGGCTGGGCACCGCCGTCTTCGTGACGGCCTTCGTCTACACGTTTCGGCGCGCCGACCGCATTGCCGAAGGCACGCCGGTAGAGACCCGCAAGGACGCAATGTTGGCGATCATCTGCGGCCTGTCCACCGCGGTGATCGTGTCGCAGGTGTTCGAACAACTCTTCTACGTTCGCTTGCCCTAGGCACCCGCCATGTTCGATGGACTGATTGCCTTCGGCCACTCGCTTGCGTCGTTTCTCGACCCCCTCTCGCTGGGGTTGATCCTGTTGTCGTCGCTGGCCGGCGTGATCATTGGCGCGCTGCCGGGACTCACGGCCACGATGGGCGTGGCGCTGATGACCACGCTGACGATCAAGATGCCGTCGAACCAGGCGCTGCTGGTGCTGATCTGCACCTATGTCGGCGCGATCTACGGCGGCTCGCGCTCGGCCATCCTGCTCAACATTCCCGGCACGCCGGCCTCCGCCGCGTCGTGCCTAGATGGACACGCGCTGGCCAAGCAAGGCCTCGCGGGACGCGCGATGGGCATCGCCACATCGGGTTCGGTGCTGGGCACGCTGATCGGCATGTTCTTTCTCGCGCTGTTCACTCCGATTCTCGGCGGACTCGCACTGAAGTTCGGCGCGTTCGAATTTTTCTGGCTTGCCGTGTTCGGCGTGGTCATCGCCGGCACGCTGACGGGTGGCGATCCGCTGAAGGGCTGGATTGCAGGCCTGATCGGCATCTTCAGCGCCGCCGTCGGGCAGGAAGCGATCTATGCGTTCGACCGCTTCTCCTTCGGCAGCCGCGATCTCGCCGGCGGCTTCAACCTGGTGCCCGCGCTGGTAGGCGCCTTCGGCTTCGCGGAACTGCTGGTGGCCGTGCGGGAAAAATCCTTCCCGGTGAAGATCAATCCGTTCGATTCGGTGATCCCGAAAATTTCCGACATCACGGCGCATTGGCGGACGATCGTGCGCTCGGGGCTCATCGGCACCTTCATCGGCATCCTGCCGGGCGTGGGTGAGGACGTGGCGGCTTGGTCGTCGTACGCAGCCGCCAAGCGTGCCAGCAAGGAGCCGGAAAAATTCGGCAAGGGCTCGATCGACGGCCTGATGGCGGCCGAGACCGGCGACAACGCATGCGTGCCGGGCGCGATCATCCCGGTGCTCACCTTGGGCATTCCGGGTTCCGCGCCGGCCGCCGTGCTGATGGCCGCGATGCTGATCCACGGCGTGCGTCCGGGGCCGATGATCATGATCGAGTCGCCCTCCTTCGTGTACGACGTGGTGGCGATGATGATGTACGCCACGCTGGGCATACTCTTGTACGGCCTCACCCTGACCAACCTGCTGATCAAGGTGCTGATGGTGCCGAAGCCCGTGATCCTGCCCATCATCTTCGTGCTGTGCGTCGTGGGTTCGTATGCGATCTCGCAGCGCCTCTTCGACGTGTGGGTGATGCTGGGCTTCGGTGTCGTGGGTTTCATCCTGCGCCGGCTCGACTACCCGGTGGCGCCCCTCGTGCTGGGGATGGTGCTGGGCGACCTGATGGAAAAGGGCCTGCGCCGCGGACTCGTGTTGTCCGATGGCAGCCTGGAGCCCTTCTTCACGCGCCCGATTTCGGCAGTGCTGTGGGCAACGATCGTGCTGGTCGTCGCACTGAAGATTCCGATGGTGCAACGCTACTTTGCGCAGCGCAAGCTGGCGCGCGCTGCGTAATCCCATGTCGAGGAGTTGTCGATGAATCCATTGCGTCGTCGCGCGCTGTCCACGCTGGCCATCGTCGCTCTGGCGGCGACGACGATGGCGCATGCCGCGTGGCCCGACAAGCCGCTGCGCCTCGTCATTCCGTTTCCGCCGGGTGGACCCACCGACGCGCTGGGTCGCCAGCTGGCGCAGGCATTGTCGACGTCGCTCGGACAAGGCGTGGTGGTGGACAACAAGGCCGGCGGCAACAGCGCAATCGGCAGCGACCTTGTCTCGAAAGCGTCCGCGGACGGCTACACGCTGCTGTTCAACGCGTCACTCTTCGCCACCAATCCGCACCTGGTGAAGTTGCCTTACGACATCCACAAGGACTTCTCGCCGATCGCGCTCGTGGCCAAGGCGCCGCTGCTGATCGTTGTCAACAACGACATGCCGGCGAAGACGGTGGCCGAGTTGATCGCGTATGCGAAGGCCAATCCCGGCAAGTTGAATTTCGGCATCGGCAGCAATGGTTCCGCCGGCCACCTCGCGCAGGAACTGTTGCGCAGCAATGCCGGCGTCGAGATCCAGATGATTCCGTACAAGGGTTCCACGCCCGCGTATGCCGACCTGCTGGGCGGCCGGCTGCAGGGTTTCACCGATCCGGTGCTGGGCGCCATCGGCCAGGTGCAGGGCGGCAAGGTGCGCGCGCTGGCGGTCACGTCAGCGAAACGCCTGTCCGCACTGCCCGATGTGCCTACCGTGGCCGAGTCGGGCATGCCGGGATTCGAATATCACTCGTGGTACGGCCTGTGGGGTCCGCCTGGACTGCCGGCGGAGGTCGTGCAGAAACTCAACGCCGACGTGAATCGGTGGCTGCAGCAACCGGAGGTGCGCGTGCAATTCGACAAGCTCGGCTACGAAGTGCAGCCGGGCACGCCTGCCGACTTTGCGACGTTCGTGCGCGACAACTCCGCGCGCGATGCGAAGATCATCAGAGATGCCGGAATCAAGGCCGAATGAGCGCGGGGGCCGAGGCGAAGCCGAGGGAGGCGCGCAGCGCG
>JANMCS010000359.1:0-5551 GCA_031361405.1 Betaproteobacteria bacterium | reverse complement strand
CGTCGCTGCCCTCGAACCCCCCCCGTGAGTAAAACTACCGCGTTCCCGCGCCACTTTCCGGCCCGCTTGTAGGCGAGGCGTCCGCCTCGCGGGCGCACGCGGCGCGGGAACACCGCTAGGCTGACGCCTCGCCTACAGGGAGTTCGTCTGCGCGCGCTACCCCTTAACCCGGCCCGCCCGCTTGGGCTATAATTGCGGGTCTTTCCTGGGGGTCGTTAGCTCAGTTGGTAGAGCAGCGGACTTTTAATCCGTTGGTCGCCGGTTCAAGTCCGGCACGGCCTACCATCGCGAATTGTCGGCCGTGCACCAGCGCTGCTTGATACCTCGGGATCCTGGAAATATCGAAGTGCCGGAATGGGTCGTTAGCTCAGTTGGTAGAGCAGCGGACTCTTAATCCGTAGGTCGAGTGTTCGAGTCACTCACGGCCCACCATTCCCTAGAAGGACTCGCCGCGATGGCGTTTCCAGAATCTTGCGCCGCGCGAAATCCAGAATTTCAGAACCAGTGCCCCAGCTGCACGGTCATGCCGAACATCAATTGCCAGTCGGGCGCGGCGCGTGAAATGCCCGCGGCCGCGGCGACATCCAGCACCAGCTTCTTGCTGACGTTGTAGTTCAACGCGACCAGTCCCTGCGTCTGTGCCGATGTTCCCTTCTGCGCAACGCCGGAGAACTCGCCGGTGACGCCGAATTTCTCGTTCAGTGGATGCGATGCCGCGATCGCCCATCCGCCTTGCCAGCGCCCTTGCCCGTCGTCGACAACGCCGAGTCGCGCACCCGCCAGATTCACGTCGACATGAAGGCCCGGGTAATCGAAACTGGCGATCGAATTGAATCCCCAGTCGGTTCGGCCGCTGCCAATGGGCGGGCGGGCGGTGGGGATGGCCACCGCAAGCTCCGCGCCAAGCGCCAAATGGTCATCGACGGGCAATTTGTATTTGAGCGTGAGTGTGGTGTCACCACCACTGTGGGCAGTGCTGCCGTCATAGTCGCGCTGCCACGCATAGGCATCCGTACCAATCAGGATCGCCCAGCTTTCGTCCCACGCCAGCTTGAACGTCAACGGTGACGACTGGCTGCGGGCCGTACCGCCGCCCTTGGCCCACTGCAGGCCGGCCTCGAGCTCGGGCCACCCGGGTGCGGGCAGGTCGGCCGGCGTGGCCACCGACGGACGATAGGGCACTACCGCTGGGCTGTCGTCCGCGGCGCGAGCCAACGTGCTGCATCCGAGCCCCGCAATGACGATCGCAGTGGCCAGTCCGCGCGTACGCCGGTGCAACGTGATGCGGTGCTGATACATGGGTCTCGCGATCCTCCCATATTCAGTATTGCCGGTTCAGATAGCGGGGTCAATTGCCCGGATTGAATGACTTTTACGTCGCCGGGCGTACTCAGGCGATACGGCAAAGTATGGGCGCACCGTTGATCGCATGCCGCGCATTGGCGAACGCAAAATCCAGACGCCGTGTCCACGTGTCCACCGTGACCCCGCTCGATATCGGCCTCGCGCCCACGTTCAGCGCGAAGGAACGGCCGTCATGACGGCGGCGGGGGCCAGCGATGGGTGGACGGGGCCCATGGTCGGTGGACATCTGTTTGGCGGTACGATCATGGACAGCCATCCCCAATACTCGGTATGCAATGGTTACGGACGTGCGCATGACATACCCAACCTGGTGCTGGCCGATAGCGGGTTGTTTCCCGGCGGCAGCGGCACCAGTCCGACATTTGCGATCTATGCCATTGCCGAACGCTCATCTGCACCTATGCTTGCGCACTGGAATGACTACGCCGGGCCAGGAGCGCGCCATTAAATGAAACCGCAAACACTGCCATTGCAAGGTATCCGAGTGCTGGAATTTGTGCACATGGTGATGGGACCCACCTGTGGGCTGTTGCTGGCCGATCTGGGCGCCGAGGTCATCAAGGTGGAACCGGTCCCGGAGGGCGACAACACCCGACGCCTCGCCGGCGCGGGCGCGGGATTCTGGACCGCGTTCAATCGCAACAAGAAGAGCATTGCCGTCGATCTCAAATCGGCGGAAGGCCGGGCAATCATCGCGAAGCTCATCGCGTCAGCCGATGTCATCAGCGAAAACTTTCGACCCGGTGCGATGGATCGCCTGGGGTTTGGCTATGACGCGGCCAAGGCCATCCGGCCCGACATCATCTACGTGTCGCACAAGGGCTTTCTGGCGGGACCCTACGAACATCGCACCGCGCTCGACGAGGTCGTGCAGATGATGTGCGGGCTGGCGTACATGACCGGCCTCCCGGGACGGCCATTGCGTGCCGGTGCCTCGGTCGTCGATATCCTGGGTGGATTGTTCGGCGCCATCGGCGTGTTGGCGGCGCTGCTCCAACGCAAGGAGACCGGCCAGGGACAGGTGGTGCGTAGCGCCCTGTTTGAGGCCGGCGCCTTCCTGATGGCGCAGCACATGCAGCAGTTGGCGGTCACCGGCGTCGCGCCACCGCCCATGTCCCAACGCAATCCTGCGTGGGGCATCTACGATATTTTCGAAACCGCCGCCGGCGATCAGCTGTTCATTGCGGTGGTGACGGATACCCAATGGAAGGATTTCTGCAGGGTCTTTGACCTGGCCGAACTGGGCAACGACACCGCGCTGACTACCAATGCACTACGCGTCGCCGCGCGAGCGCAGTTGATCCCTACCGTTGGCCATGCGCTGCGCAGGATCAGCCGGGAACGCCTGGTCGAACTGTGCGAGCTGTGCGGAATACCCTACGCGCCCATCAATCGCCCGCAGGATCTCTTCGACGATCCGCATCTCAATTCGCCGGGCGGCATGGCGGCGGTGACCCTCGCATCCGGCGCAGTGTCCAAGGTTCCGGCGCTGCCATTGGAGATGGACGGCGCGCGCCTCGGCGTGCGGCTTGACGTACCGCAACTGGGCGAACACTCCCGCGTATTGCTGGAGGAACTGGGCTACGCGCCGGAGACGATCGAGGCGCTCATCGCCTCCGGGCGGATCATCGCCGCCTGAAAGGTGGTGATCGCGGCATTGTCTGCCGCGATCGGTGTCCGTCCACACGACGGATGTTGCGCCGCCAAGTCGATTTGACCGGCCCAACCGTGCGGCCGGCGATGAAGAGCCCGCGATGGCGTGCTCCCGGTTCCGTACACGATGTTGGTACGGGAATTGCTGTGACGGGTAGGCGGTCGCCGTAGGCGCTCCGACAACCCATTACAAACCAGCCGATCCGAAGTGCGGGCGAGGGGAAGCGCCGGCTTCATGCGTCGCGGCCAGCGAGGGAGTGCCCTGCCAATGACAACGCCAATCGAGCGCCGCCTGTCCCATCCGCAATCCCGGATGCAATGGCTTCGACGAGCGCTGCGGCCGGTCGTCGCGATGATGCTGGGGACTTTTTTCGCATCGGTCACGGTGGCCCAGACCACCGCCACCTTCACGCTGGTGGACAAGACCAATCTCGCCAGCGCCGGCGCGTACCAGATCTACGTGACCGGTTTCTCGACGGCGGGGCCCAATGGCTCCCTGATCCTGCAGCAGGACGGATCGTGGGCCGTGCCGGCTCCGCCCACCTCGGGTACCGTCTCGGGGACGCGCACGCTACCCTGCTATCGCTTCTCGCCCGGCGTATCGCCGGCCCCGTCGGACGCGATCAGCCAGATCCAGATCAACGGCGCGCAGTTGGGGATCAGCGCGCGCGTCTATTACTTCATCGTCACCGATACCACCACGTTCCCGAACTGCAATCCGGCGAGCGGTAATGTTGGTCTTTTCAACAACTCGCAAGCATTCACGTACATCTATACCTACCCGGCCACGTACCCTGCCCAACCGAATCCGCAGCCCAGCATCGCCGTGACCGAACCCAGCACGACGTTCGTGGCGCCTCCGCTCCAGACGTTTCCCGCGTGGACCTATTCCGAGATCGGTGCGAGCGCGTCCAGCGGCACGATCGACCTCTCGCAGGTCGACTTCTTCGCGTTTCCGATGAATACGACGTCAACCGTCAGTTCAGGCCCGGCGGCGATCGGCAATCCGGTCGGCACGACGGCCAATCCCGGCGAAGTCGTGAACAACGTGAGCATCCGGGACAACTATCGCAGTTACATCACCGCGCAGGCCGCGAAGACGGGACAATCGTGCAGCGACGCGACGCCGCCTGCCGTGTGCGCCTATCTCGCCCTGTTGCAGAACATCACGACGGCGGGCAGCACGGTGAATCAATACGTGATCCAGAATCCGGGGGGTTACCTGGCGCAGTACACGCCCACAACCATCGCCAGTCCGCTCAACAACGTGTTCGGTAGTGTCACCCCGGTGTCCGGCGCGCCGGGCACCTATATCGCCAACGGCGTGATCGGTCAGTTATGGTCGACCACGGTTCCTCCGACCACCGCCGTCACGGTCCCGCCGACGGTCGTCCCCGGCACCGGCACACTCGTGCTCAATTCCGGCGGTCTGCTGGGTAACGCCGGAGGCGTTCCGCAGGATACGTTCACGAGCCAGGTCGTGGCGATCAACTATCCCGGCGTCACGCCTGCGTACCCGGTCAATGCAATGATGTTCACCGGCACGGCGGCGTCCGGTGGCTATATCGCCTACGTTGTGAGCCCGGCCGATTACCAGGTCGGTTGCGCCGGCGGTCAGATCCCGAACTGCGTCAATGCGGGCTCCACCGGGTACCAGGTCTTCGCCGGCGCCGGCGCGTTCAATACACCCGTCGGCGGTACGTACACCGCGTTGAACAATGCCGGCCTGTTGTCGTCGACCGCCAGCACCTACAACGCTGGTACCGGTTACGACGCGGTGGTGGCGCGTCTGGGATTCCTGATCTCGGGCGCCATGAATCGTGGTGTGGCGCTGGTGAACTGCAACACCCAGACGGCACCCATCGTGGCGCAGAACATCTGGCGGTGCTGGCAGGATGAAACGTACTGGTACCCGACCACGATGTCGTCGACCTTCCCCGACCTCACGCAGAACCAGTTCTCGCGCTGGATGCACACGGCCACCATCGGCGGCACGCCGATGTTTCTGCAACCGTCCAGCCCCGTCAATTCGGCAGGCAGCACGCCCGGTGCCGGCAAGCCGATGGGCATGGCCTATGGTTTCTCGAATGACGAGAACCCGACGCCGACGGTACCGAACCCGCCCGCGACAATTTCGCCGCAACCCGAAGTACCGTCGAAGCTCGACGGCACGGTCTCGTGGGGATCCGGTTCGACGTACACCATCACGTTCGGTCCGTGGGTGACATCGGCGACAGTCAATCCCACACTGACGGTGATCGCGTTGGGCCGTGGCGTCGTGACCAGCACGCCGGCCGGCATCAATTGCGGCACCGACTGCAGCCAGGCGTATCCCACGGGAACGGTGGTAACCCTGACGGCCGCGCCGGACCGTAGCGCCATCTTGCATGGCTGGTCCGGTGGCGGCTGCACGGGAAGACGCCTTACCTGCATGGACACCATGAATGGCACGACGACGGTGAGAGCCGCGTTCGGTTTCATCGGCGCCGCGCCGCCGGTTAGCTATGGCCTGCACACGGTGATCAGCGGCAAC
>JANMCS010000323.1:0-2856 GCA_031361405.1 Betaproteobacteria bacterium | reverse complement strand
GGCGTCGCCGGACTGATTCAAAGCGGCGGGTTCGGCAGTTTTTCGAAGCGCTACGGCACGGCGGCGGCATCGCTGCTTGAGGCTGAGGTGGTGACCGCCGATGGCGAGGTCCGCCTCGCCAATGCGTGCACCAATCCTGATTTGTTCTGGGCCTTGAAAGGCGGTGGCGGAGGCAGCTTTGGCGTCATCACCAGGATGACGCTGCGTACCCATGAGCTTCCGGAATTCTTCGGTGGCGTGAGCTGCACGATCAAGGCCGCTTCCGACGCGGCATTCAAGCGCCTGATCGCGCACTTCGTCGCGTTCTATCGCGAGCAGCTCTTCGATCCGCACTGGGGCGAGCAGGCGGCCTTTGAAACGGGCAACACGTTGACCGTCGCGATGGTGTTCCAGGGCCTGAGCCAGGCTGAGGCCGAAGCGGTGTGGAAGCCGTTTCTCGATTGGATGGCGGCGGTTCCGGCGGACTATGCATTGGCCCAACCCATGCGCATCGTCGCGCTGCCGGCGCGCCGCTTGTGGGACCCCGCTTACCTGCGCGCGAACCTGCCGTCGGTGATCCTTCCCGACGACCGCCCGGGCGCGCCCGAGGCCAACGTGTTCTGGGTCGGCAACCTGGGGGAGGCCGGCCAGTTCCTCCACAACTATGTATCGTCGTGGCTGCCGGCTTCATTGCTGCAGCCGGCCAGACAGAAGCAACTGGTCGACGCGCTCTACGCCGCGTCGCGCCACTGGCGAATCGGGCTGCATTTCAACAAGGGCCTGGCCGGCGCGCCGGCCGAGGCGATCGCGGCGACGCGCGATACGGCGATGAATCCGGTCGTGCTCGACGCCGCGGCGCTGGTGATCATTGCCGGCGGCAGTCCGCCGGCGTTCCCTGGCGTGCCCGGTCACGAACCCGACTTGGCCAGGGCTCGTCGCGACGCATCGAACATCGACCTCGCCATGCGCACGTTGCGCGCAGGCCTGCCGATGGCGGGGTCCTATGTGTCCGAAGCCGGCTACTTCGAGCGCACGTGGCGCAAGGACTACTGGGGTGTTCACTATCCGCGCCTGCATGCGGTCAAGCGCAAGTACGATCCGCACGGACTCTTCACCGTGCATCACGGCGTGGGCAGTGAGGAATGGAGCGCGGACGGCAACACGCGGCTTGCCGCGCGCTGACCGATTCGCCCCATCGCAGCATCCGCACGTTGCGCCTTGCGCGTGCGGCATCGTTCATTGCAAAGCGGGACACCATGGATTTCGGGATTCGCGGCCGCAAGGCCATCGTGTGCGCAGCGAGCCAGGGCTTGGGCAAGGGATGCGCGATGGCGCTGGCGCAGGAAGGCGTGGATGTCACGATCAACGCCCGCGGTGCGGATGCGTTGCACGCCACCGCCGCGGAAATTCGCGCCGCCACCGGCACAACGGTCACCGTCGTGGTGGGGGACGTCACATCGGCGGAAGGTCGCGCGGCGCTGCTGGCCGCATGCCCGGCGCCCGACATCCTGGTCAACAACGCCGGCGGCCCGCCCATTGGCGATTTTCGCGAATGGGACGAGGCGACATGGCAGAAGGCGGTGAACGACAACATGATCACGCCGATCATGCTGATCCGCGCGGTGGTCGACGGCATGATCGAGCGCCGCTTCGGACGCGTGGTCAACATCACGTCGCGCTCGGTGAAGGCGCCGCTGGCGCATCTTGGGCTGTCCAACGGCGCGCGCGCCGGGCTCACCGGTTTCGTGGCCGGCCTCGCGCGGCAGGTCGCGCATCACAACGTCGCGATCAACAACCTGCTGCCCGGTCCGTTCGCCACGCAGCGCCAGATCGACGGGCTGCAGAAGCTCGCCGCCAAGGCGGGGCAGGACGTCGATACCTTCGCCAGGGCGCAGATGGCGGGCGTGCCGGCCCATCGCTTCGGCACGCCGGAGGAATTTGGCCAGGCCTGCGCGTTCCTGTGCAGCGCGCAGGCAGGCTACATCATCGGCCAGAATCTGCTGATCGATGGGGGCTCGGTGAACCTGTCGATGTAACGGAGGGGCGGCGCCCATTGAACTCCGCAGGCGAGGCGTCGGCCGCGCAGGCGCCGCGCGAGGCTGAAGCCTCGCCTACAGGCGCCACAAGCGGCCACGTCGGCGTTACGCGGGCTTCCTTGCCCCCTGCAGCCGCCGCACGATCTGCTGCACGGCGTCGGACTGCATTTCGCGCAGCAGCCGCTGTTCCTGCAGGTCACGCGCCAGCACCTGCGTTTCGTTGAAGGTGTACGAGCGGCGGATGACGATCTCGCCCGAGGGCATCCAGTCGATGCCGTCCTTGTCGCGCAGGCGAAACTGCACGCGCTTGACCAGCTGATATTCGCGCACCGAACCGCCGGACGACAGCGACAGCACCTCCTTGTCGTCGATCGCAGACGGGATATCGAGCACCACCTGCGCGCCGCTTGCCGTGTCCATCACCTTCGCCTTGCTGGCGGCGCCGATGGCGCGCACGAGTTCCAGCGCCAACGGTGGTGATACCGGCGCATTCACGTAGAGCGAATCGAACGGATAGGTGGCCTCACCGCGCGGGTGGAAGCCGCAGCTCGCCAGCACCGCGAGGACGGCACCAGCGCCGAGTGCACGCAGCCACGCACGACGATTCTCCCGCATTGCATCAGACGACGACATTGACGAGCCTTCCTGGGACAACGATCACTTTTTTCACCGGCGCCCCATTGGCATGTTTCACCACGTCGGGATGCGCGCGCGCGGCCGCTTCGATCGCATCCTTGTCGGCCTTCGCGGGCACCACCAGCTTGCCGCGCAGCTTGCCGTTGACCTGCAGCACCAGTTCGATTTCATCCTGCACCAGCGCGGCGGCGTCCACCGTCGGCCA
>JANMCS010000194.1:0-5445 GCA_031361405.1 Betaproteobacteria bacterium | reverse complement strand
TACGACGATCCCGACGTGATCGCGGGCCAGGGCACGATCGGCGTCGAAATCCTGCGCCAGTGTCCGGGGCCACTCGACGCGATCTTCGTGGCGGTGGGGGGCGGCGGCCTCATCAGCGGCATCGCCGCCTATGTCAAGCGCGTGCGCCCCGAGGTGAAGATCATCGGCGTGGAACCCGTCGATTCCGACGCGATGACGCGCTCGCTGGCCGCCGGCCGCCGCGTCACGCTGTCGCATGTCGGGCTCTTTGCCGACGGCGTGGCGGTGAAGCAGGTCGGCCGCGAGACGTTCCGGCTTGCGCGCCAGTACGTCGACGAGATGATCCTCGTCGACACCGACGCCATCTGCGCGGCGATCAAGGATGTCTTCGCCGATACGCGCTCGATCCTGGAGCCGGCCGGGGCGCTGTCCGTGGCCGGCGCCAAGGCGTGGAGTGAACAACACCGCGCGCGTGACAAGACCTATGCGGCCATCGCATGCGGCGCCAACATGAATTTCGACCGGCTGCGCTTTGTGGCCGAGCGTGCGGAACTGGGCGAGCAGCGCGAAGCCATCTTCGCCGTGTCGATTCCGGAGCGGCCCGGCAGCTTCCGCGAATTCTGCGGGCTCATCGGCAATCACAACATCACCGAATTCAACTATCGGTACGCGGACGCCAGGACCGCGCACCTGTTCGTCGGCGTCGAAGTGGCCGGGCCGAAGGCGACGGCGGAGTTGCTCAGCCAGTTTCGCCGGCACAAGATCGAGGCCAGCGACCTGTCCGACAACGAAATGGCCAAGCTCCATGTGCGGCATCTCGTCGGCGGCCACGCGCCGGCCGCCACGCACGAGATGCTGTATCGCTTCGAGTTTCCCGAGCGTCCCGGCGCGTTGATGCGGTTCCTCGACAGCATGAGCACCGGCTGGAACATCAGCCTCTTCCACTACCGCAACCACGGCGCCGATTACGGGCGGGTCCTGGTCGGCATGCAGGTGCCACCGGCCGAAAAGCCGGACTTTCGTCGCTTTCTCGAACGTCTCGGCTACACGTACGTGGACGAGTCTGCCAATCCCGCGTATCAGATGTTTCTCGGGCGCTAGCGGCAACGCGCCACGTCTGCGACGAGCAGTCCGACAGCGGCTGCAGCAACACGAAAAGGCCCCGCGCTCACCACCCCGCGCCGCGCACGGGCGGCTGCGAGTTCGCGCCGCAGTGCGGCAACCCCTGCCGCAACGCGGCACCGCGCCGGTCCGAAAATTGCCGGGTTGTTGCAATTTTCGTGTTTTTCGCCGCCAGCGACGATTCCGGCAAGCTTTATGCTCTAGGCAATGGGCTTGCCCCGTGGCAGACTTGAACACGACAACTGCGGCCGCGCTTTTCGCGCCCGCCGTGTCAGTCGATCGATTGAAGGGATTATCTTGGCGGAGTCCACCCCGTTGCAGGGCGTGAAGGTCATGGTGATTGATGATTCGAACACCATTCGCCGCAGCGCCGAAATTTTCCTGCTGCAGGCAGGTTGCTCGGTCATCCTGGCGGAGGACGGCTTCGACGCGCTCGCCAAGATTACGGATCACCAGCCCGATCTCGTCTTTGTCGACATCATGATGCCGCGCCTCGACGGTTACCAAACCTGCGCGCTGATCAAGAAAAACACGAAATTCCAGCGTATCCCGGTCGTGATGCTGTCCTCGAAGGACGGACTTTTCGACCGGGCGCGTGGACGGATGGTGGGGTCGGACCAATACCTGACCAAGCCGTTCACCAAGGAGAGCCTCCTGAAGGCCGTTGCCGCCCACGTCAACCGGGCCGCCGCATGATGCGGTCCGGGGCCGGCCACGCGCCGGCCCGCAGCCGGTGCAGCGTCTTAGTCTTCGGCATGAGGCCCCAGGATTCGAGCGCGGGCAATTCGCCCGCGCCGTTGTCGGGGAACAGGAACAGGGCAGGCCAATGACCATCCGGAAAATACTGATTGTCGACGATTCGCCAACGGAACGACACGTGCTGAATGACCTGCTGACCAAGTCGGGATATGAGGTGGTGGCCAGCGACAACGGCGAAGACGCCATCCAGAAGGCCAAGTCGCTGAAGCCCGACCTGATCCTGATGGACGTCGTGATGCCGGGATTGAACGGCTTCCAGGCCACACGCGCCATCAGTCGCGACCCGGACACGCGCGGGATCCCCATCATCCTGTGCACGTCGAAGAGCCAGGAAACAGACAAGATCTGGGGCATGCGGCAAGGTGCCCGCGATTACATCGTGAAGCCCGTCAACCGCGACGAGTTGCTGGAAAAGATCGCCGCGATCGGCTGATTGCCGCACCCTCATGGCCCGCGCCGCAAAACTCGACCTCCGGACGTTCCAGAAGGAACTGGCCGCCCGCCTCGCCACCAAGACCGCGGCGCAGGTGGAGTCGTCACGACTCGGCCTTGCCAGCGGTGGCGAGCGCTGGCTGATCCGGCTGTCCGATGCGGGCGAGGTGGTGACGCTGCCGGAGATCATCCCGGTGCCGCTCACGCGCCCGTGGTACGTCGGCATCGCCAACATTCGCGGCAACCTCTACAGCGTCGTCGATTTCGCGCGCTTCCTGGCGCGCGACAGCGCGCTGGTCGGCGGCGCGGCGCGGCTTGTGGTATTCGGCCCGCGTGCGGGGGGCATGAATGCAGGCATCGTCGTGCAGCAGGTCCTTGGCCTCCGCAATATCGCCGAGCTGGCCCCGACGGCGCCGCCAGAGGGCGCGCCCGCGTGGTATGCGCAGCGCTGGATGGATGGCGACGGCAACGCATGGCAGGAAATCGATCTCGCCAAACTAGCCCAGGACCCTGCGTTCCTGCAGGTCGGGATCTAGGCGGCAGCACAGGGCAACGGAGAAGAACAGAATGGCGCTGAAACTTGCAAATATCTTCGGCAGCGGCAAGAGCCGGTCCGCCGACATTGAACTCGACATGCCGACGACCCAGGTGAAGATGGGCCAGGCCCAAGGGGGCTACGATCCGCTGGCATCCGTGTCGATCATGGAGCAGCTGCGCAGCGCCACGGCCAACATGGCGATGCCGAGGAAACTGTGGCTGATCGGCAACCAGCCGGTCACGAAGCAGTTCCAGACGCTCGGCGTGCTGATGGTCACGTTTCTCGTCTTCGCGGCGCTGATGGTGTTTCTCGATGGCCGCCAGTCCGGGCAGAATGCCGCGGCTTCGGCCACCGCCACAGAAATGCAGATGTTGTCGCAGCGCCTGGCGCGGGGTACCGCGCTGGCATCGCAGGGTCAGGCCGGCGCGTTCGCGGCAGTCAAGGACAGTCGCGAACGTTTCACCAGCGACCTGGATGCGCTGCTTACCGGCGGTACCGTGCGCGGCGTCAGTCTCGACCTGTCGCAGGACGAGGCAACGCTCAAGCTGATGGAAAACATCAAGACGCGCTGGGCGCGTGTGGACAAGGCCACCGGGCAGGTGCTCGACAATGAAAAGAGCCTCACCTCGCTGGCCAAGGGCCTCGAGGCGCTCAACACCGGCAACAACGCGGTGCTGGAACTGGCGCAGCAGGCGGCGCAGCAGATCGGCCAGGGCGGCGGCAACCTGCGCGAACTGGAATACGCCAACCAGTTGGCCGTGCTGTCGCAGCGGATCGCCAAGAACGCCAACACGCTGGCCTCGTCCGAGGAAATCGATCCCGAGGTTGCGTTCCTGCTGGGCAAGGACACGGGCACGTTTCGCGATGTGCTGACCGGACTGCAGCGCGGCAGCGACACGTTGCGGCTCGCCCCGGTGCGCTCCGAGGAAGCGCGTGCCACGCTCGCCGAATTGCAGAAGCGCTTCGCGACCTACGAGGGCAGCATCAATTCCATCCTGGCCAACATGAAGAACCTGCTGACGGCCAAGCAGGCGGCGCGCAGTGTCAATACCGATGCCGAGCCGCTGCTGAACGAGACGACGGCGCTCGCGCGCGAATACGATTCGGGCACCACGCGCAAGTGGACGCTGGGCGTGGCCATTTTCTTTGCGCTGCTGGCGCTGGCCACGTTGGTGCTGCTGGGCAAGGTGTTCCTCGACGATGCCCGCGTACGCGCCTACGAGAGCGAAGGCGAGAACAAGCGCAACCAGGAGGCCATTCTTCGACTGCTGAACGAGATGGGCAACCTGGCCGACGGCGACTTGACGGTGCAGGCATCGGTGACCGAGGACGTGACCGGCGCCATTGCCGACTCCATCAATTTCACGATCGAGGAACTGCGCACGCTGGTGCGCGGCATCAATTCAGCCACCGACCAGGTGACCAAGGCCACGCAGGAAACGCAGGCTATTTCCAACCGGTTGTACGAAGCGTCGCAGCGGCAGAACCGCGAAATCCAGCAGGCGTCGGCCTCGGTGCTGTCGATGGCGCAGTCGATCAACGAAGTGTCGCAAACCGCGACCCAGTCGGCCCGCGTGGCCCAGCAGTCGCTGGCCGCCGCCGAAAAGGGCGGCGTGGTCGTGCAGAACCAGATCGCAGGCATGAACGAAATCCGCACGCAGATCCAGGACACGTCCAAGCGGATCAAGCGGCTTGGCGAGTCCTCGATGGAGATCGGTGAAATCGTCGAGCTGATTTCGGACATTACCGAACAGACGAACGTGCTGGCGTTGAACGCGGCGATCCAGGCGGCCTCCGCCGGGGAAGCGGGTCGCGGCTTCACGGTGGTGGCGGAAGAAGTGCAGCGCCTGGCGGAACGTTCCGGCGAGGCCACGAAGCAGATCGAGGCGATCGTGAAGACCATTCAGGCCGACACCCAGGACGCGGTGGCGGCCATGGAAAAATCCACGGTCGGCGTGGTGGAAGGAACCAAGCTGTCCGACGCGGCGGGGCAGGCGTTGACCGAAATCCAGAAGGTGTCGCGCGATCTCGCGGACCTCATTTCCCGGATTTCCGCGCAGACGCAGATGCAGTCCACCTCCGTTACCGACGTGACCCGTGGCATGCAGGGCATCCTGAAGATCACCGAGGAAACGACCGAAGGTACCAAGCAGACGAACGTGTCCATCGGCCAGCTGACCAAGCTTGCCGCGGAATTGCGTTCGTCGGTCGCGGGTTTCAAGGTCTAGCACGCCGGAACCGGGACGCACGCGGCGCGGGCCGCGGTCGCCGTACCACCGTCTCCGGCGCGGAAATTGCTGGACGTCTCCGCATTGATCCTTCGCGCGAGGAGCGTGACAAGCCGTGGCAACCGAATCCAACTCCGAATTCGACGTCGGTCCGCTCTCGTGGGTACAGGGCGAAATCGACCAGGCGCTTGCCCGCGGTATCGAGGCGCTGGCGGCGTTCGGCCGGGAGCCGCAGGACACCGCCTCGCTCAAGCACGCCCGCATGCACGTGCACCAGGCCGCCGGCGCCATCCAGATGGTGGGCCTCGACGCGGTTGTCGCCTACACCGATGAACTCGAGCGGCAGTTGCTGCGGCTTGAGGAATCGCCGCCGCCGGATGTTGCCCC
>JANMCS010000188.1:0-2915 GCA_031361405.1 Betaproteobacteria bacterium | reverse complement strand
GGAATTCACCGACGACCCGCACCTCATGTTACGCGAGGCCTGGCGCGTGATCCGGCCCGAAGGACAGATCGTCATCGCCGGCTTCAATCCATTCTCGCTCTACGGCGCCAAGCGCTATTTCGGCCGCGCCCAGTCGCCGCCCTGGAACGGCAATTTCATTGCGCTTTATCGATTGAAGGACTGGCTGACGCTGCTCGGCTTCGACGTGGTCGGCGGGCGCCTCGACGGCTACGCGCCACCGTTTGCCAATCCCCAATGGCTGCAGCGCTTCGGCTTCTTCGAGCGCACCGGCGATCGCTGGTGGCCCATTGCCGGCGGTGTGTATTTCCTGCGCGCGACGAAGAAAGTGCTGGGCATGCGGGTGCTGACCCCCACGTGGCAACGCCGCGAACGCCGGGTGAAAGCGCTGGCG
Source organism: Betaproteobacteria bacterium (assembly GCA_031361405.1). Lineage (GTDB taxonomy): Bacteria > Pseudomonadota > Gammaproteobacteria > Burkholderiales > Casimicrobiaceae > VBCG01. Next base: position 2,503 of record JANMCS010000188.1, on the reverse strand, counting down.
CCCGCACGCGTGCGCGAAAGCCTGACCACCGCAGATCGGCTGCCGCGATGATCGCCGCCGGGCCGCCCCAAGGCGATCGCCCCCTGGGGGGAGCGGCGCGCAGCGCCGTTCGGGGGGAGCCACTATGACCACCGCGCGGGGGGCAGGTGCAAGCACGGTCGTGATCTATACCGATGGGGCCTGCAAGGGCAATCCCGGCCCCGGCGGCTGGGGTGCGCTGCTGCTGGCCGGTGAACAGGAGCGCGAGATCTTCGGCGGCGAAACATTGACCACCAACAATCGCATGGAACTCACTGCGGTGATCCGCGCGCTCGAAGCCTTGACGCGAACCACCACCGCGCAGGTTTACACCGACTCGCAGTACGTGAAGAACGGCATCGAGACGTGGATCCACGGCTGGAAGCGCAACGGCTGGAAGACCGCCGACAAGAAACCGGTCAAGAATGCGGAATTGTGGCGCGAGCTCGATGCGCTCGTCGCGCAGCACGCCGTATCGTGGCATTGGGTGAAGGGACACGCCGACAACGTCGGCAACCAGCGCGCCGATGCGCTGGCCAATCGCGGCGTGGAGACGGTATTGCTTCCGTAGGCGAGGCTGCAGCCTCGCGAACCATGTGCGGCTTGGCCGACGCTGCGCGAGGCTGCAGCCTCGCCTACACCGCAATTACGGATCATTCGAAGGCGCTTCCGCCGCCTTCACCAGCCGCTTCGCGAACACCTCCATCTCGCGACCGGCCTGCTTGTCGCCCTTGCGCTGCGCCACGGCGATGCCATCGCGATACGCGGCCAGGGCGCCTTCGACGTCGCCGGTTTCGGCCAGCGCGCGGCCCAGCAATTTCCAAGCAGCCGTATAGCCGGGATCGAGGGCCACCGCCTGGCGCAGGTGCAGCGCCGCGCGCGCGACATCCGAGGCCTTCAGGTATTCGTTGCCGAGCGAGTAGCGCAGCAACGCGCCATCCTTGCCCGCAGCCAGCATGCGCTCGAAGTTGGCCAGTATCGGGGAAGCCGGATCGGTCATCTACTTGCGGATGAACTCGCCGCTTTCGCAACCCACGTGGCGCATCGGAAAGATCACCTGCTTGTCCTCGCCCTTGATCTTGCCGTCGATCGTCGCATACAGCCAGCCCTCGGTGCCGCGGCGGTAGGAGATCCGCGACGGAAAATCGTTCTCGGGATTGGCGAAGACAAATATCGTGTCCTTGTCGTCGGTGTCGATGGCGATCAGCTTGAAGGCGGTCTCGCGCTGGCCGGACGGCAGCGCCACGTAGAAGACGCCGTCGGGCCGGCTTTCGACGCGCAGGTATTCATAGCTCTGCGTCTTGCCCTGGTAGACCGTGGAACCCACACCCAGCAACATGCTGCCGCGAAGCGGACTCCACTGTTCGCGGAAATCACGCTGGTTGACATTGCCGTTCCAGCACCCCTCGAGCCAGGCGAGGTTGTCGATCTTGAGCAGTTCCGCGGCGGGCGCCGTGGTGCGCAGCGGCGGCGGCGGTGGCGATGCCCCGCCCGGCGCGGGCGCCGGCTGGGCGCCGGCCAGCGTGCACACGAGAAGGCCGGCGGCGACCATCGCCGTGGCGGCGCGCAGCGTGGCAATGCGAAGGCAGGGCGTGATCATGGTCATTGGGTTCGCGCGAGTGGCAGATTGAGCAGCAGGTTCTGGGGCTTGAGTCGTAGCCGTTGGTGTTCGTCCATCGCCATGGCCAGGTAAACCGGGCGCCCGGCGAGTCCGGGCCGCATGTCCGCCGGGTTGCGAAATTCGAGGCGGAAGAGGCACAGGAGCCGTCCCATCCGGGCCTCGTCGATATCGACCTTGTTGTAGAGATCGTTGAGCAGCGCGCTGGCTTCCGCATCGAGACCCACGTGCCACACCCAGCGCGCGTCGTCGATCGCACGTTCATGCACGATGGTAACGTCCACGCCGAGGAAATGGCGGACCCAACGTTCGAGCACGCGGCACAACGCATCCAGCGCGGGGCGACCGCGATTGAGGCTGACCGAAAAATCGTGGCGCTCGTCGCGGTCCCAGTAGGCCGCGGCATTGCCGGCGTCGAGCACATCGAGTTCGATATCGCGCGTGGGCGTGCGGTTCTGCGCGAGCAGTTCGCCCAGCGACCCGAACCCGCCCGTGGTGGCAAAGAGTTCGACCGTGGTCTCGTCTGCCGCCATCACGGCGCCATCTTCCATCACCGCGATCTTCTGCGGACGAAACAGCATCTCGGCAGCGCGCGCTTCCATCGGGTCCGCATCGGCGGTGAGGAGGTGCCGCAACAGCACCTGCGTCATCTGCTGCACGAAGAGGGGCGGCACATCGACGCCGTCCCCCCGGAACAACGCGGTGTAGGCGGCTTCAAGGGAATCGGTCGCAGTGAGCCGCGCCCGGAAGCGCAGCCAGATCGCATAGTTCTCGCGTGCGTCGGGATCGACGACCAGGGCGAGCTCGTGGGTCGTCACATCGCGCCGCGGCGCGGCCAGCAGCGCATCATGCAATGCCAGTTCAGCG
>JANMCS010000151.1:0-5256 GCA_031361405.1 Betaproteobacteria bacterium | reverse complement strand
CCTGATACCACGCCCGAGTTCACCGACGGCGCCAAGCTCGATACCTATGTCGCCGATCGCATCGCACCTATCCGCGCCACCATTGGAATCCCCTCGCCATGACCCGCAACGAACTCGCTGCCAACCTCGATCATTCGGTGCTCAAGCCCGAGGCCGACGCCGCGGCCATTCGGGCCGGCATCGCCGTGGTCCGCGACTGGAACGTGGGGTTCTATTGCGTGCAGCCGTTCTGGGTGCGCATGGCGGTGGACGCGTTGCGCGATACGTCCGCCCGCGTGATCAGCGTGATCGGCTTCCCGCACGGGCTGGAATGCGCTGAAACTAAGGCGCAGGCCGCGGCGCGGGCGGTGCACGATGGCGCGCGCGAAATCGATACCGTCATTAACCTGGGCGCGTTGAAGAGTGGCGACGTCGCCGCGGTCGCGCTGGATCTGGCGGCGGTCGTGCGCGCGGTGCCGGGCATTCCGGTCAAGGTGATTCTTGAAACGGCCGCGCTCACCGACGACGAGAAGCGACTCGCGTGCCGCCTGGTGGTCGATGCGGGCGCCGCGTTCGTCAAGACATCGACGGGATTTCATCCTGCCGGCGGTGCCACCGCGGCGGATGTGGCGTTGCTGCGCGCGGCGGTTCCTTCGTCGATCGGCGTCAAGGCGTCCGGCGGCATTCGCACGCTGGCCGATGTGCGCGTGATGCTCGCGGCGGGTGCCAATCGCATCGGCACGTCGGCCAGCGCTGCAATATTGGCGGCGTTGGAGTGAGCGCAGCGCAGAAATTTGGTTCGCATGCCCGCGCGGCTGCAGCCTCGCCTACAGGGGATGGCTCGTGCCAATTCTGTGGCTTCGCCTACAGGGGGATGCCATTGGACTCGTGCCAATTTTGTCGCTTCGCCTACCGCGGATGACATCGGACTCGTGGCAATTCTGTAGGCGAGGCTTCAGCCTCGCAGGTGTGCGATCATCGGTCCCGATCGAACAGACGGTGGAGCAAGCACGATGGCGGACGCAGCCCCGGGCATCGTTTCCGGCGCAACCCAGGATGTCAGCAACGCGTTGAACGCCGTGCCCGGCACGCTCGAGTCCGGTGCCAACACGCTTGCGGGCATGCCGCAGGACATCGCCAATCTCCCGCTGATTTCGCAGATGCTGCAGGTGATGCCCGCGGCCGACCTGGCCTTCGGCGGCGCGATGCTCGTCGGCATCGTGCTGTTTCACGGCATGGGCATCCGGATGCTCACCAGCCACCTCGTCCGCCGGTCGCAATACATCCTGAGCCATCCCACCTACTGGCGCGCGGACCTGCTGATGGGTTCCACCGTCTTTGGCTTGCTGGCGCTGCATGTCGTGGAAATCTTCCTGTGGGCGGCGTCGATGGTCTATTCCGGCATGCTGTCCGACTGGCGCTCGGCTGGTTTCTTCGCGGGCAACACATACACGACGATCGGCTACGGCAATTTCGTGCTTCCGGTGCGGTGGAACATGATGGCACCGATCATCGCGATCTCCGGTCTCTTCACGTTCGGCTGGTCCGCCAGCGTGCTGGTCGATCTGGTCGGTCGGTGTCAGAAAATCAAGGACATCGTCGCTGCCGGGGCGCACGCCGAGCGGCACGATGCGCGCGTTGTGGCGGTGGCCGCGGCGGGCAACCTCGAAGCCGGGCGCCGGGGCGCCGTTGCGCCGGCGCCGCCGATCCACCCGCCGGCCGGATCGGGACAGGCTTGACCACCGGGGCGATGTGGTAAAATTCGCGCGAAGTTCGACGCTCGACAGGCGTACCGTGGCTTCTTCGTCAAGACGCAGGTTGCACGGTTTGCGCTCCCACAGGTTCTGCGCCCGTAGCTCATTTGGATAGAGCACCGGCCTTCTAAGCCGGGGGTAACAGGTTCAAATCCTGTCGGGCGTGCCAGATTTTTCGCGCGGCGCAAGTTGCGGCGCGTGCAGGTCAACGGTGGCTGTAGCTCAGCGGTAGAGTCCTGGATTGTGATTCCAGTTGTCGCGGGTTCGAACCCCGTCAGCCACCCCATCATGTTGCATGGTTGGCGTCGCCCACGCGCGACGCCGCATGGACGGCCGCCAGGCGCATCTACGGTGGCCTAAGCCAGCCCACGTCATTACAACGGGTATCCTTGGGCACACCATCCAGGTGCAATCCTTGTCCCGATGACGTTCGTCCGAGTCCCGCCATGACGCCCAGGCACGTTCCATCTTTCCGCGCGAGCCGGCGCTGATGGCCTGGCCAAGGAAGCGCATCGGCTGGGTAGCTGCAGGCGTGGTGGCCACCCTCGTGGTCATCTTCATCGCGTTGAACCTGTTCCCGGCGGAGAACCGTATCGAGCGTCCCATCGAACCTCGCTACGAGACGGGTACGCCCGCCTATTTTCAGGCGCTGGGCGTGTTGCTCGGGTCGCCGATCCTGTCCGGCAACCGGGTCGAGGCGCTGCAGAACGGAGACGAGATCTTTCCGTCGATGCTTGCCGCCATTCGTGCGGCGCGACAAACCATCACGTTCGAAAGCTACATCTACTGGTCGGGCGATATTGGCCAAAAATTTGCCGACGCACTGTCCGAACGTGCGCGGGCTGGCGTGCGCGTGCATGTGCTGCTCGACTGGGTCGGCTCGCAGAAGATCGAAGACCGTTTGCTCGACGCGATGCGCGTTGCAGGCGTGCAGATATACCTGTATCGGCCGCTCTCCTGGTATCAATTCAAGCGGATCAACAACCGCACGCATCGCAAGCTGCTGGTGGTTGACGGCAGGGTCGGATTCACCGGTGGGGTCGGCATTGCGGACAAGTGGAATGGCAAGGCGCAGGATGCCGAACACTGGCGCGACTCGCACTACCGGATCGAAGGACCGGCGGTGGCGCAAGTGCAGGCGACGTTTCTTGAGAACTGGCAGAAGGTGAGCGGGGAGGTACTGCACGGGCCCGAGTATCTGCCATCGGTCGAGCCCAAAGCGAACGTACGCGCGCAGATGTTCTCCAGCTCGCCCGACGGCGGGGCCCAGAGCATGCACCTCATGTATCTGCTGGTCATTGCGGCATCGACCAAATCGCTTGACCTCGCCAGCGCCTATTTCGTGCCCGACGAAATCACGAGTGAGGCGCTGCTGGCGGCGATGCGGCGCGGAGTCCGGTTGCGCCTGATCGTGCCCGGGCCGATCACCGACACCCAACTGGTGCGCCGCGCTTCACGCGCCACCTGGGGGCCATTGCTTGCTGCCGGTGCGGAGATTCACGAGTATCAGCCCACCATGTTCCACTGCAAGGTGTTGATTGCCGATGGCATGCTGGTGTCGGTCGGCTCGACCAACTTCGACCCGCGCTCGTTCAGGCTCAACGACGAGGCCAACCTCAATGTCTACGACCCGGCCTTTGCAGCAGCGCAGACAGCGGTTTTCGAACGGGACATTGTCCAGTCGCGACGGATGAGCCTCGCGGAGTGGCAGGCGCGTCCATGGCACGAGAAATTGCTGGAATGGGCCGCAGGTTTGTTGTCTTCGCAACTCTGAACAGGTGAGCCAACAGTGACTCCACGCCGGCATTTTTCGATGATCCGCGAGTTTCACCTCGCCGACTTCTTCACGCTGGCGAACGCTGCCTGCGGCATGGCGGCCGTGTTCTGCGCCATGATGTTCGTTGGCGACCACGCCATCCGGTACTTCCTGATTGCGGCGGCGCTTGCCCCGGCAGCATTCATCTTCGACGTGTTGGACGGCCGCGTCGCGCGCTGGCGGCAGACGCAATCCGCACTGGGGCGTGAGCTCGACTCGCTCGCCGACATCGTGTCGTTCGGCGTTGCGCCCGCGGCGCTGGGTTTTGCGGCGGGGTTGAATGGTGGCTGGGACTGGATGGCGCTCATCTACTTCGTGTGCTGTGGGGTCGGTCGCCTCGCGCGCTACAACGTCACCGCCGAGGATCTGGCCGCGGGAGGCGACAAGGTGCCCTTTTTCGAGGGCACGCCCATTCCGACGAGTGTGGTGCTGACGGGGGTCCTGGCGTTGGCTGCGTGGCAGGACCGCCTGGGCGCCAACCTCTACGGGGGCGTGTGGACCATCGGGATGTGGGAGCTGCATCCGATGGCACTGCTGTTCGTGCTCTCCGGCACCTTGATGATAAGCAAGACACTGCGGATTCCGAAGCTGTAATGCACGGTGCGCGGGCGTCCGGCGCAAGTCCGCTGATGCGCTCAGGCCATGGGCTACCGGCCGGGTCCGGTGGGTGACTCCATCCCCGGTTCACCCGTGCGCCGGCCGCCGGTTGTAGTTATGCTGCTGCCTGTTGACGCCACTCTCGGCGTCCCCACCGGTAGCCTGACATGGACTTGAAGCACATCGCCAAGCTGTCGCACCGATTGGTGCAGCCGTACCGGATCGCGGATGGGCGCAAATTCCGCCTGAAGGACCATCATCCGGACGACACCGGCCAGCTGAAGGACGAGGGCAAGCCGCTCGCCCGGGAAGCGTTGCAGGCGGGCAAGGAGGCGCTGGCAATGTTGCAGGACATGCTCTACGCGCAGGACCGCTGGTCGGTGTTGCTGGTGTTCCAGGCGATGGACGCCGCCGGCAAGGACGGCGTGATCAAACATGTCATGTCGGGCATCAATCCGCAGGGCTGCCAGGTGTATTCGTTCAAGTCGCCCTCCACCGAGGAGCTCGACCACGACTGGTTGTGGCGCTGCGTGCGGGTCATGCCCGAGCGCGGCCGCATCGGCGTGTTCAACCGCAGCTATTACGAGGAAGTACTGGTGGTCAAGGTCCACCCCGAGTTCCTGGCGGCGCAGAAGCTGCCGCCGCAGGTGGTGAACAAGAGGATCTGGGACGAACGCTATCGCGACATCCGCGCGATGGAACGGCATCTCGCACAAAACGGCACGCTGATCCTCAAGTTCTTCCTGAACGTGTCGCGGGACGAGCAGAAGAAGCGATTTCTCGAGCGCATCGACCAGCCGGACAAGAACTGGAAATTTTCCGCCGGTGACGTGAAGGAGCGCACGCACTGGGACGATTACATGAAGGCTTACCAGGCGCTGATCCGGGAAACCTCGGCGCCGCACGCGCCCTGGCATGTCGTGCCCGCCGACAACAAGTGGTACACGCGCGCCATCGTGGCGGCGGCCATCGTCGACGGGCTGGCATCGCTCGACCTGCACTACCCGCGGATCACCGCCGCGCAGCGCACCGAGTTGGTCACAGCGAAGAAGCTGTTGCTGGCAGAAAAGAATTGACGATCAAGTGACGGCTGTAGGCGAGGCTTCAGCC
>JANMCS010000107.1:0-10212 GCA_031361405.1 Betaproteobacteria bacterium | reverse complement strand
CTTCGCATCGAGCACATCCTGCAGCCAGATCACGTTGGGCTTGCCGGCGGCGTCCGACTTGTCGTTCATGCCGTGGTCCGCCGTCAGGGCCACCAGCGCGCCCAGCGCCTCCAGCTTGCCGAAGCGCGCATCGAGATCCTGGTAGAAACGCTTGGCCGCGGCCTCGTTCGGCGCGTACTTGTGCTGCACGTAATCGGTGAGCGACAGGAACATGAGATCGGGCCGGTCGCGCTCGAGGATCTTGATGCCGGCATCCAGCACGAACAACGACAGCGCCTCGGAATACATGTCGGGCAGCGGCTGGCCGACGAATGCGAGCACGTTCTCGATGCCGTTTTCGGCCAGCGTGCACTGGTCGGCCTTTTCCGACGAAAAGCTGATGCTGCCGCCGGCGAGATCGAGGTTCTTGCCGAGCTGGCGGCGCAGCTTGTCCTTGGCGGTGATCGAAACCACGCGGGCGCCGGCGCGCGCGAACTGGCACAGGATGGTATCGCCGCGCAGCAACTCGGGACCGGACATCACCACGGCCTTGCCGGTGGCCGGATCGAGATAGAAGTTGCCCGAGATGCCGTGCTTGGACGCCGGCGTGCCGGTGATGATCGACATGTTGTTGGGACAGGTGAAGCTCGGCACCGTGCCGTCGGCCACGGTGGCAAAGCCCTGCTTGATGAAGCGCGCGATGTTGGGAATCGCGCCTTCCTTCAGAAATTGCTGAAAATACGCCGGATCACCGCCGTCAATGCACACGACCACCACCGGCTTCGTGGGCCAGCGATAGGTGATGCCGTTGGCGGTGACAAGGCTTTTCTCGTTGGTCGAAGGCATGGCGAACTGCTTCCTTTCAGGCTATCCGATCGTGATGACCGATTTAAGTCGCGACCTTGCGGCCGGCGCGCGCGCGCGGCGCGGGTGTTGCGTGCAGCACGCGGTGCAGCCGCTCGCGGCCGTTGATCACGTGCTCGAACAGCAGGCGCCCGGCGAGAGCCTCGTCGCCCTTGGCGACAGCGTTGACGATCGCCTCGTGATCCTTGGTGGAGGCGGGGATGCTTTCCGCGCTGCGCGAAATCACTTCGCGGCGGTACAGGTTCAACTCGTTGACGATGCGCTGGTAGTTGACCAGCAGCGCCCGGTTGCCGGCGGCCTCGCCCAGCACCGCGTGGAACTCGATGTTCAGCGGAAAATAGGCGTCGGAATCGAGCGCGCGGCTGGCCGCGTGCATGCGCTTGACGATGTCGCGCAGCCGTTGCAACTGCGCGGGCTGGATGCGCTTGGCTGCCAGCCGTCCGATCAGGCCGTCGAGCGCCGCGCGCACCTCGTAGATTTCGTAGGCCTCTTCCAGCGAGACCTGGCGCACGAACACGCCGCGATTTTTTTCCGTGCGCACGAGCCCCGACTGGTCGAGCGCGCGGAAGGCTTCGCGCACCGGTCCGCGCGACACGCGCAATTCGCCGGCGATCTCCGCCTCGTTGAGCTTGGTGCCGGCCTCGAGCTCGCCGGAGACGATCTGGCGCTCGAGTTCGCGCTGCACGAGCGTGGTGAGCGAATGCTCGCGCAACACGGCGATGGCCGTGTCGTGGGCGTTGGGCGGGATGGGCTGGATCAGCTTGGCGCGGGTCATGGTTTGGGCAAAGGGCTTGACACCAGGTGGCGGTGGAACCAGTATGGCGGGGTTTAGTATATTGTCAACAATCATTTGTTTGCAGGTTTGTGACAACAACCCTGACGACGATGGTGACAACGCCGGCTGCCCTGCCCGCCTCGCGGCGCACAATGGCAGCGCCTTGCCATGGATCACGCTGCACGCACGAGTCCACCGCCATGAACGCCAATATGCCACCGCCACGCAGCCCGCATTTCGTTGCAGAGACCCTTCGCCTGGGCGGCCGCAAGGTGTCCACGGCGCGCCACATCGACGTGTTCAATCCGTGGAACGGCGAACTGGTCGGGACGACGCCGATGGCCACCGTCGAGGACATCCGCCGCGCCTTTGCCATCGGCCGCGATTTCAGGTCGAAGCTGTCGCGCTACGAGCGCGCGTCGATCCTGGACAAGGCGGCGGCCATCCTGCGCGAGCGCACGGAAGCCGCCTCCGACCTCATCACCCGCGAATCCGGCCTGTGCAAGAAGGACTCGCTGTACGAAGTGGGCCGCGTATGTGATGTGCTCAACTTCGCCGCCAACGAAGCGCTGCGCGATGACGGCCAGTCGTTCTCGTGCGATCTCACGCCGCACGGCAAGAAGCGCCGCATCTTCACGCAGCGCGATCCGCTGCTGGGCGTGATCAGCGCCATCACGCCGTTCAATCACCCGATGAACCAGGTGGCGCACAAGGTGGCGCCCTCCATCGCGTCGAACAACCGGATGGTGCTGAAGCCCTCCGAGAAGACGCCGCTCTCCGCATTCATGCTGGCCGAGGTGCTCTCCGAGGCGGGGCTGCCGCCGGAAATGTTCCTGGTCGTCACCGGCGATCCGCGCGAGATCGCCGACGAGCTGATCACCAACGAGCACGCGGACCTCATCACGTTCACGGGCGGTGTCGCCGTGGGCAAGTACATTGCGTCGAAGGCCGGCTACCGGCGCCAGGTGCTGGAACTGGGCGGCAATGATCCGATCATCGTCATGGAAGACGCCGACCTCGAGGAAGCTGCCACGCTGGCGGCGCAGGGTTCCTACAAGAACAGCGGCCAGCGCTGCACGGCAGTCAAGCGCATCCTGGTGCACGAGGCGGTTGCCAACCCATTCGTCGAACTGCTCGTGGCCAGGACCAGGGCATGGAAGTATGGCGACCCGATGGACCGCAACGTGGACATGGGCACGGTGATCGACGAGGACGCCGCGATGCAGTTCGAGGCACGCGTCAACGAAGCCATCGCGCAGGGCGCCCAGTTGCTCGCCGGCAACATCCGCGTCGGCGCGCTGTATTCGCCGACGGTGCTCGACCAGGTCAACCTGGGCATGACCGTGGCACGCCAGGAAACCTTCGGCCCGGTGTCGCCGGTGCTGCGCTTTCGCACCATCGAGGAAGCCATTGCCATTGCCAACGGCACCGCGTACGGCCTGTCGTCGGCGGTGTGCACCCAGCGCCTTGACTACATCACCCGCTTCGTGAACGAATTGAACGTCGGCACGGTCAATGTGCGTGAAGTCCCGGGCTATCGCCTCGAACTCACGCCGTTCGGCGGCATCAAGGACTCGGGTCTCGGCTACAAGGAAGGTGTGCAGGAGGCGATCAAGTCATTCACCAATCTCAAGACCTTCTCGCTGCCGTGGGGGTGATCGAAGCGACATGCAGACACTGCTGAACCTCCTTGCGAGCGTGGCCCTGCTGATCTGGGGCACGCATATCGTGCGCACCGGCATGCTGCGCGTGCTGGGCGCCGACCTGCGGCGGGTACTCTCCGGCAGCGTCGACAACCGGTTCTCGGCGTTCCTGGCCGGGCTGGGCGTCACCGGACTGGTGCAGTCGTCCTCCGCCACGGCGCTCATCACCAGCTCGTTCGTGGCGCGCAACCTGATTCCGCTCGCGCCCGCACTGGCGATCATGCTGGGCGCCGATGTCGGCACCAGCATCATGGCGCAGGTCTTTTCGCTCGACCTCTCGTGGCTGTCGCCGCTGCTGATCTTCTTCGGCGTGGTGTTCTTCCTGTCGCGCAAGACCACGCAGGCCGGCCAGATCGGGCGCGTTGCCATCGGCCTTGGCCTCATCATCCTCGCGCTGCAGATGATCATGGCGGCCACGCAACCCATTGTGCAGGCCCAGGGCGTCAAGGTGCTGTTCGCATCCGTTTCGGGCGACCTGCTGCTCGACATGCTGATCGGCGCGCTGTTCGTCGTGCTGTCGTGGTCAAGCCTCGCCATCGTCCTGCTCACCGCAGCGCTGGCCGCGGCCGGCGTGATCGCCGTGCCGGTGGCACTGTGCTTCGTTCTGGGCGCGAATCTCGGCAGCGGCCTGCTGGTGCTGCTGGCCACCAGTGGCACCAATCCGGTGGGCCGCCGCGTGGCGCTGGGCAACCTCGTGTTCAAGCTCATCGGCTGCGTGCTTTTCGCCTTCGCCTTGCCGTGGCTGCTCCCGCTGCTGGCATCGTTCCAGCCGGAGGCCCAGCGGCAGGTGGTCAACTTCCATGTGCTGTTCAACGTTTCGCTGGCACTGCTGTTCATCTTCTTTACCGACAGGATCGCGCGGTGGTGCGTGAAACTCTTTCCCGACAACACCGTGCTGGCCGACGCGCAGGCAACGCCCCGGCACCTGGACGAGGCCGCATTGCCTACGCCGGCGCTGGCCATCGCCAATGCGGCGCGCGAGGCGCTGCGCATCGGCGACCTGATCGAGCAGATGCTGCACGGCATGCTGGAGGTGCTGCGCACCAACAACAAGGCCGTGGTCGAGAATGTCCAACGCCTCGATGACGACGTCGACAAGCTCTACAGCGCCGTCAAGTTCTACCTGACGCAGATCAGCCGCGAGGCGCTCGACGAAAAGGAGGGCCGCCGCTGGACCGAGATCATCTCGCTCACCATCAATCTCGAGCAGGTGGGCGACATCGTCGAACGCATTGTCGAGGATGTGCAGGAGAAGAAGATCTCGCTCAACCGCTCGTTCTCGGAAGCCGGCACCATCGAGCTATGCGACCTGCATGCGCGCCTCGTCGCCAATCTCAAGCTCGGCCTCAACGTTTTCATCAACGGCGACGTCAAGAGCGCCCAGTTGCTGCTGTCCGAGAAGGAACGCTTCCGCGATCTCGAGCGCGCCTATGCTGCCACCCACCTTGATCGCCTGACAGGACAATCGGTGCAGGCGATCGAAACCAGTTCGCTGCACCTCGACGTGATCAGCGACATGAAGCGCATCAATTCGCATCTGTGCTCGATCGCCTACCCCATCCTGGAGCAGGCTGGCAAACTGCGCTCGAGCCGCCTGAAAACCGACGACCGGCGCACCGCGGCGGGCAGCGCCGCGGCGGTCAAGCTCGCCGACAAGCCCAGGTAATGCCCCTCACCATCACCGACATCGAACGCGTCTTCGCCGAGCACGGCGGCCTCGGCTATGCGGGCGAACCCGTCACCCAGCTCGAGCATGCGCTGCAAAGTGCCCAGCTCGCTGAACGTTCCGGCGCCACCGACGCGCTGATCACCGCCACGTTCCTGCATGACCTGGGACACCTGCTGAACCTGCAGGGCGACACGCCCACCGCGCGCGGTATCGACGACACCCACCAGTATTTCGCCCTCCCGTTCCTGCGCGGGACGTTCGGGGACGAGGTGCTGGAGCCGATCCGGTTGCACGTCGATGCCAAGCGCGCGCTGTGCGCGCTGGAGCGCGACTACTTCGATGGTCTGTCGGAGGACTCGCGGCGCAGCCTGAAGCTGCAGGGCGGCATCTACACCGCCGGCGAGGCTGAACAGTTCCGTGCCAGGCCTCATGCCGGGGATGCAATGAAGCTGCGTCGCTGGGACGATCTGGCCAAGGTGGCCGGCGCGGTGACGCCACCGATTGAACACTTCCTCGGTATCGCGCGCCGCGTGACGTTGTAGGCGAGGCTTCAGCCTCGCGCAGCGCCCCAGCGAGGCTGAAGCCTCGCCTGCAATCGGTCGTGTTCGCCCGCACCACGGACCACGACAGGACGAAATGAAATCGGTGATGACACTATTGCTTGGTCTTCTGGGCGCCGCACTGGCCGGCAGTGCCTTCTGGTTGTGGACGCCCGATCGACCGCGGGCCACGCTCGAAGCGAAGTACTTCAATGCCAAGAGCATGTATGTCGACGTGGAAGGCATCCGCCTGCACGTGCGTGACAGCGGGCCGAAAGATGCCCCCGCGCTACTGATGCTGCACGGCTTCGGCTCCGGCCTGCACACGTGGGAGCCGTGGGCGCAGGCATTGGCAATCGACCATCGCGTGATCCGCTTCGACCTTCCCGGTTCCGGACTGACGGGTGCCGACCCGAAGAATGACTACACCGACGACCGCGCCACGCGACTGATCGTCGCGCTATTGGACAAGCTGGCCGTGCAGCGCTTAAGCGTGATCGGCAATTCCATCGGCGGCCGTATCGCCTGGCGCTTCGCTGCGCAGTACCCGGAACGTGTCGACAAGCTGGTGTTGATCGCACCCGACGGCTTTGCCAGCCCCGGCTTTGAATGCGGCAAGGCGCCCGCCATCCCGACCATGTTCCGGATGCTGCCGTGGATGCTGCCGAAGTCGATGCTGAAGATGAACCTGGCCCCCGCCTACGGCGACCCTGCCAACCTCACTGACGAGGTCCTGAACCGTTACCACGATCTCATGCTCGCGCCCGACGTTCGCGCCGCCGTGATTGCGCGGACCGAACAGACCGTGCTCGAGCCACCAGCGCCGTGGCTCGCGCAGATCCGCGCGCCGACCTTGCTGGTGTGGGGCGGGAAAGACGCGATGATTCCCATCGCCAACGCGCAGGAATACCTGCGTCTCATCCCCGGCAGCACGCTGGTGACGTTTCCGACGTTGGGTCACGTGCCGTTTGAAGAAACACCGGCGGCATCGCTGCCGCCGGTACTTGCCTTCCTGGCGCCTTGACGAACTAGCCGCGTGGCTCGCCTTTACGGTTGACAATGATCGTCGGGCCTGGCGCAGTGGCCAGTTGCGCGCGGTGCGTCTGGCCGTTGAAGACGTAGCTCACGTCCCAATACACGGGCGTGTCAGAACCAGGAACGGAGGCACACTTCTGCACGTTCTGGTTGTAACTCGACGAGCCGCCATTGGTGCCGACGTTGGCGCCAACCACTGCGCCGCCTACGGCGCCGACGCCGGTTGCAACGTCCTTGCCACGACCGCCGCCGACCTGATGACCGAGGACGCCGCCCAGGATGCCACCGATGATCGCACCGGGCACGTTCACGTTGTTCTGTGGCGTCTGCACCTGCTGGCGTTCAACCCAGCAACGCTGTTCCTCCGGTCCAAAGATCGCACGGGCTGATGTCACCTGCGCCTCGTACAGACGCTCGTTGGGACGCGCCCGATATTCGTAGTTGGGCTCCGGCAACGGCGACGGCGCGTCGACGACCTGGCGAGCACCGCCCGCCGGACGGACCGACGACACGCGGCTATCGAGGCCCATGCCACGCAGCGAATCGTAGCTGCCCGGTTGCAGCACGCGACATTCGCCGCCGTACTGTTCGTCGGTGCAGACTTCCCACCGACCGCGGCTTACCACCGCCGACGCCGCCGCATCATTGAAGCCATAGCGTTCGAGATTGGCGATCGGCCGATCCGTCGTGAAGGTTCTGCCGCGGAATCCTTCCTGGTCGTAGAACGTGACTTGGGCGCTGGCGGCAGCGGCGCTGAGCGCCAACCCGGCAACCAGTAAAGAGCGGGTGAAGGCATGCATGGTCGGTTCCTTGTTCGTGAGTGACGACATGATGCAATGTAGCCCGGTACCGACGTCTGCAACATCGGCGGAACATCCCGGCCGCATGTAGGACATGTCCCGCAGTCGATCCATCGTTTCAGAGATCGACCGCCGGCCATGGGTGCCGCAAGATCGGAACTCGATTTGCATTGAACGCGAGGAGCAGGCCCATGGCATCGATCCTGATTGGACAGTACGACGATTTCGAAACCGCCAACGCGACGATCTCCGCGCTGCACGCAGCGGGCATCAGCCCGCAGGCCATCGAGTGCTTTCACCTCAACGCTCCGGGCCAGCACGACACCTTTCCCATCGGCGGCGACGAAGACGAGGATCGCAACGCGCATGAAGGTAGCGGTGGTGCCGCTTCCGGCGCCGCGCTGGGCGCCGCAGCGGGACTGGTGCTGGGCGCCGTGGCGATCCCGATTGTGGGTCCGTTTGCGGCCGCCGCGGGCTTGGCGGTGGGGGCGTATACGGGCTCGTTTGCCGGTGCGGTGTCGAGCATGGGCGATGGGGGCGTGCAGACCGCGGCAGTCGAAGTCCCGATGCGGCCGGCGGGGGTCCGGGTGGCCGTTGCCATCGCGGATGACGCGGCCTCGTCAACGGTCGAACGCGTGCTCCGTAACAGCGATGCAAAATCCATCGAGCTTGCCACAGGCAACTGGCAAAGCGGCCGCTGGGCAGATTTCGATCCGGTGAGCACGCCACACTGGGTGACCCCCCCGCCGACGTGATGGCTGACGCTACGGACAACGGACGCTGCAATCGCATGGGCGATGCTGGCGACCCGTACCCCCCTCGCGCGCCAATGTCGATGCTGGCGCAAACCGGCATCACTATCGCTTTGTGCGTGAGTCTGTTCGCCTGCGCCGAAACATCGCGCGTTGCACCTGCGCTCGGCATGGGCCAGGCACCACAAATTCCGCTCCCCTCACCCAGCCTGGTGCCGACCATCTCCATCGCGCCCGCCGTCGGGTGGCCCGCAGGCGGCAAGCCCATGGCCGCCGCCGGGCTGGCCGTGAATGCATTCGCCGTGGGACTCGACCATCCGCGCTGGATCTACACGTTGCCCAATGGCGACGTGCTGGTCGCCGAGTCCAATGCGCCTCCTAAAGAGAGCGGTGGCCTTCGCGCGTGGGTGATGAAGCTGGTAATGCGACGCGCCGGCGCGGGCGTGCCCAGCGCCAATCGCATCACGCTGCTGCGCGACGTGGATGGCGACGGCGTCGCCGAGACGCGCAGTGTTTTCATCGCCGGTTTGAACTCGCCGTTCGGCATGGCGCTGGTGGGCGACATTCTCTATGTCGCCAACACCGACGGCATCGTGCAGTTTCCCTACCGGACGGGACAAACCCGCATCGACACGCCAGCGCAGATGGTCGTGCCACTCCCCGCTGGCCCCATCAATCATCACTGGACGAAGAACGTGATTGCCAGCGCGGATGGCGCGCGCCTTTATGTCACGGTCGGTTCGAACAGCAACGTGGCGGAAAACGGCATCGACGTCGAGGCGCAGCGCGCGGCCATCCTTGAAGTGGATCCGCGCGCCCGCACGTGGCGCGTCTTCGCATCCGGCTTGCGCAATCCCAACGGCCTCGGCTGGGAACCGCAGACGGGACGCCTGTGGACCGTGGTCAACGAGCGCGATGAACTGGGCAACGACCTGGTCCCCGACTACTTGACCTCCGTCCAGGACGGCGCATTTTATGGCTGGCCGTACAGTTACTTCGGGCAGCACGTGGACACGCGAGTGCAACCGCCGCGCCCCGATCTCGTCGCGCTCGCCCGGGTGCCCGACTTCGCGCTCGGCTCGCACGTCGCGCCGCTGGGGTTGGCGTTCAATTCATCGTCCGCGCTGCCCGAGCGCTTCCGCAATGGCGCTTTCATCGGCGAGCATGGTTCGTGGAATCGCAAGCCGAAAGCTGGCTACAGCGTTGTATTTGTCCCGTTTGCCGACGGCAAGCCGTCGGGCTTGCCGCAGGACGTACTCACGGGATTTCTCAACGCGCAGGACGACGCCATGGGGCGCCCGGTGGGGGTCGCGATGGATCGTACCGGCGCGCTACTGGTGGCCGATGACGTGGGCAACGCTGTCTGGCGTGTGACCGCAACGCGACCGTGATTCTCCAAGGACCTTCCATGCCCGCAAAAAAACCTGACCCGACGACGGATAAAAGCCGCACGGGCGCCCTTCTCCTGCCGCTGAATGCCCCGCTGTTGCCCCACGAGCACGATGAAAGTGTCGCCGCACCAGCCGCGCCGCAGCCCGTCATGATCCAGGCACAACGCGACCTCGCCCGCGGCCTGGAGGAGACCGACTGCTATACCCGAATCGGCAAGGCCATCCAGCGCCCGCGAAAGAAGTGAAAGCGCGCCGCAGGCGAGGCTGCAGCCACGCTTCCTGCACAGCCCGAGGCTGACGCGCCGCCTACCGATACACGGGGGATGCCGCGATGTTGAAGCCGTGCCGGCGGTGCACCGGCGTCACCGCTTGCCCAGCCGGCGCGCGTTGGCTGTGGCGCGCGAGTGGATGGGTTTCAAGCCCTGCGCTGCGATCCGGACCGTCGCTTGCGACATTTCCGCGGCGGTGGCCGCCGATTGCGACACGGCATGCGCCAACTTTGCCTGGCGCGTGATCACTTGACCCGCGTTGCGGCTTGCGGCCAGCGCCACCATGGCCGCGCCGCCGTTCACCATGTGCCGAAAAACGCGCGCGCCCAATTGGAGATTGATATTCAGCATCTGCAGGCCCATCGCTTGCGCCGATTCGGTCGCCGCGTCGATTTTTTCCTGCCCCATCCGGGTGAATTCCTTCTGGTCGCGGGGG
>JANMCS010000064.1:0-1785 GCA_031361405.1 Betaproteobacteria bacterium | reverse complement strand
TGTTCGCGCAGCCGCGCCGCGTGCGCAGCGCCGCCGTACAGCGCGTGGAATTCGACCAGCGCGCTCTCGATTTCATCGTCGCCGGGCAGCGCTTCGCGCTCGGGCAGGCCCAGCAAGCGTACCGCCTTGCGCTTGGCGAGGGTCCAGTCGGCGATGCCATGCTCGGCGATGAAGCGCGCCGCCGCCTGGGCGATGCGCGCGCGATTCTGCGCGGTGCGGTCGCCGAAGGCCGGGGCGACTGATCCTTGCATGCGCTCGTGGCGGCGTCCCATCGGGCGGCAGTCGGGTCAGAACAGCTGGTCGCGGACGTCCTGCGCGGCCTTGCCCGGCACTGTCGGGGCCAGGCCTTCTCCGCCACCGCGCGGCGGAAATTCGGCGAAGAAGTAATCACTGATGCCGCTCGACTCGTCGCGCAATCCGGTTTCCGCGTTGATGCGAACGGAGATGACGCCATCGGGCACCGTCAGCGGTTTTTCGGGAATGCCCTTCAGCGCCCGCTGCATGTAGCTCATCCAGATGGGAAGTGCGGCCACCCCGCCGGTCTCATTGGTGCCGAGCGTCTTCGGCTGGTCGAAGCCGATCCACGCCACGCCGACCTGCGACGCGTTGAACCCGCAGAACCAGGCATCGATGTTGTCATTGGTGGTGCCCGTCTTGCCGGCCAGGTCGCGTCGTCCCAACTGCATGGCCCGCGCGCCGGTGCCGAACGCGACCACGTCGCGCAACAGCGTCGTCATCACGAAGGCATTGCGGGGGTCGATGGCGCGCTCGGCATTGTCGCCGGCCACCGTGGGCTTGGCCTCGGACAACACGTTGCCCTTGGCATCGGTGATCTTGGTGATGAGGTAAGGCGCCACGCGATAGCCGCCGTTCGCGAACACCGAGTACGCGGCGGCCATCTGCAGCGGCGTGGCCGATCCGGCGCCAAGCCCCATCGTCAGGTAAGCGGGATGCTGCTTGGGATCGAACCCGAAGCGGGCGATGTAATCCTGCGCGTACTGCGGTCCGATGGCCTGCAGCACGCGGACGGTGACCAAGTTCTTCGACTTGGCCAGCGCCATGCGCAGCCGCATCGGCCCGTCGAACTTGCCGTCGTAGTTCTTGGGCTCCCAATCCTCGCCGCCGGCCTTGTCGCCGGGCACGAAGAACGGGGCGTCGTTGATGATGGTGGCCGGCGAGAAGCCCTTTTCGAGCGCCGCCGAGTAGATGAACGGCTTGAACGACGAGCCGGGCTGCCGTTGCGCCTGCGTCACATGGTTGAACTTGTTGCGCTCATAGTCGAAGCCGCCCACCAGAGCCAGAATCGCGCCGTCGGTCGGGGCCATGGCCACGAACGCGGATTCGGCCTGGGGCAGCTGGGCGATGGTCCAGCGATTCTTTTCGTCCAGGGCGAGGCGGATCACGGCGCCGGCGCGAATGCGCTGCGTCGACGGCGCCTTGTCGGTCAGGCTGCGAGCCACGAAACGCAGGCCTTCGCCGGTAATCGACACGATGTCGCCGGATCCCAGCACCGCCTTGACCTCGGTAGCGGTGACATCGAGAACCACGGCAGGCGACAGGTTTTCGCTGTCGATAGTTTCTTGGAACACCCTGTCCAGCGCCTGTTCGCGCTCGGCCGCGTCCGCCGGCAGGTTGACGTAAGCCTCCGGCCCGCGGTAGCCGTGGCGCCGGTCGTAGTCGATGACCCCGCGCCGGACCGCGGCATAGGCCGCTTCCTGGTCGGCCTTGCGTACGGTGGTCCAGACCGTGATCCCCCGGGTGTAGGCATCCTCGCCATACGCGTCG
>JANMCS010000051.1:0-3446 GCA_031361405.1 Betaproteobacteria bacterium | reverse complement strand
TGGATTGCTCGCCCAGGTTGAGCGCCGCCAGCGTGAGTCGCGGATCGAGGACGAGTGCCTGCGCGAAGGCCGTGCGCGCCTCGGCATTGCGGTTGAGCTGCGCGAGCGCAATGCCGCGATGGTTGTGCGCGGTGGCAAGCGTCGGCTGCAATGCGATCGCCTGGTCACAGGCAGCCAACGCGGCATCGGGACGATGGGCGTGAAGCAGCGCGAAGCCGAGATTGTTCTGCACGATGGCATTGCGCGGCGCGACGCGCGCGGCGCGTTCAAACCGCGTGAGCGCGAGGACAAGATCGCCGCGCGCGAGCGCGACCGCACCGCCATTCACCAGTGCGGTGGGGTCGTCCGGAGCGGCGGCCAGCGCCTCCGCATAGAGTTCTTCGGCGGCGTCCAGCTGGCCGCGCTGCTGCAGGTCGAACGCGCGCGCCAGAAGTGCCAGGGCGGCTCCCGGGTCCGACGGCGTGGCCGGGGGCGGCGGACTCAAGCGCTCAACCGGCGAAGCCGATCTTCCGATGCGTGCCGTCGCAATAGGGCTTGTTGCGCGATCCGCCGCAGCGGCACAGGAACGTCTGCGTCGCAAAGGCCGTGCGGCCGCCGGCACCGTGCAGCGTCAGCGGGCCATCGCACTGAACCGGGCCGTTGAGGGTGGGCGTGATCGTCAGCGCGGTGCCAAGGTCGGCGCCCGGTTCCGGCGCCGACGTGACAGCCAGCGCGCCCGGATCCTGGAAGCCGACCTTCTGGTGGCTGTTGTCGCAGTAGGGCTTGTTCTGCGAGGCGCCACAGCGGCACAGCGCCATGCGCGTCTCTTCCTGCGCAACGTCGCCAACCTGCAGTTGCAACTTGCCGCGGAGGTACAACGGTCCGCCGGGCATCAGGAGGCCGGTGTTGGTTGCGGGTTGCAGCGCGACGTTGCTCCCGTCCGGCGCATGCATCGACAAAGCGCCGGTCGGACAGCGGTCGACTGCGCTGCGAATTGCCGCCGCTTCTGCAGCCTCCGGACGAATCCATGGCTTCGCGTTCGGGTTGAAGACCTCAGGCAGCGTGTGCACGCATTCGGCCGCATGGATGCAGCGCTTCGCATCCCAGCTGACGACCGCGGCCGCGCTTTCGTAACGATGTACCTTACCTGGCGCCATGCTTGCATCTCCATTCGAAAGTCGGCGGCATGCGCGACCGACCCGTCGGCTAGAATACCCGATTGCCCCCGCCTGTCCCCACGCAACCCATGTCCCATATCCTGCAGGACCTTCCCGTCGGCCAGAAAGTCGGCATCGCCTTCTCCGGGGGGCTCGACACCAGCGCCGCATTGCACTGGATGCGCGCCAAGGGCGCCATTCCGTTCGCGTACACGGCCAACCTGGGCCAGCCTGATGAACCCGACTACAACGAGATTCCGCGCCGTGCGCTTGGATACGGCGCGGAAGTCGCACGGCTGATCGATTGTCGCGCGGCGCTCGTCGCCGAAGGCATCGCCGCGCTGCAATCCGGCGCGTTCCACATCTCGACGGGTGGCGTCACGTACTTCAACACGACGCCGCTGGGTCGCGCGGTAACGGGCACGATGCTCGTGGTGGCGATGCGCGACGACGACGTGCACATCTGGGGCGACGGCAGCACGTTCAAGGGCAACGACATCGAGCGCTTCTATCGCTACGGCCTGCTCGCCAATCCCAACCTGCAGGTCTACAAGCCGTGGCTCGACGCCGCGTTCATCGAGGAGCTGGGCGGCCGCAAGGAAATGTCGGAGTACCTGATCAAGGCGGGCTTCGGCTACAAGATGAGCACGGAGAAGGCGTACTCGACCGACTCGAACCTGCTGGGCGCCACGCACGAGGCGAAGGATCTCGAATTCCTCGACAAGGGGATGCAGATCGTGCAGCCGATCATGGGCGTCGCCTTCTGGCGTGACGATGTCGTGGTCAAGGCCGAGCGCGTCTCGGTGCGCTTCGAGGAGGGTCGACCCGTCGCGCTGAACGGCGCCACGTTCGCGGACGAAGTGGCGCTGCTGCTCGAAGCCAACGTGATCGGCGGTCGCCATGGTCTCGGCATGAGCGACCAGATCGAGAACCGGATCATCGAGGCCAAGAGCCGCGGCATCTACGAGGCGCCGGGCATGGCGCTGCTGCACATCGCGTATGAGCGCCTCATCACCGGTATCCACAACGAGGACACGATCGAGCAGTACCGCGACGGCGGGCGCCGGCTGGGACGCTTGCTATACCAGGGGCGGTGGTTCGATCCGCAGGCGATCATGCTGCGCGAGACGGCGCAGCGCTGGGTGGCGCGGCCGGTCACCGGTGAAGTGACGCTGGAATTGCGTCGCGGCAACGACTACTCGATCCTCGATACGACGAGCCCCAACCTCACGTACAAGCCCGAGCGCTTGACGATGGAGCGCGGCGCCGCGTTCTTCACGCCGCAGGATCGCATCGGGCAGCTGACGATGCGCAATCTCGACATCGTGGATACGCGCGAGAAGTTGCTGACGTACGCCAAGCTGGGTTTGCTGCGCCCGTCGGAGAATTCGCCGTTGCCGCGTCTCACCGACGGCGACGAGTCGAAGGACTAACTCGCCAACCCCGCCGCCGGGCCGTCCCAAGGCGGGGTGCCCCCTCGGGGGAAGGCGCCGCAGGCGCCGCCGGGGGATCGTTACCTACTGATCAATTTTGATGTTGGCGCTCTTGATCACCGGCGCCCACTTGTCCGTCTCGGCCTTGATCAGCGCACCCAATTCCTCAGGCGTGCCACCCACGAGGTCGAAGCCGGCGGCGTGCATTCTGGTCACCACGTCCGGCTGCTTCAGGATGGCGTTGATCTCCGCGTTCAGGCGCGCGATCACCGGCTTCGGCGTGCCCGCCGGCACCAGCACGCCGTTCCACGCCAAAGCCTCGAACGTCGGATAGCCGCTTTCGGCAATGGTCGGAAGGTCGGGTAGCAGTGCGAAGCGCTTCGCGGAGGTCACGGCCAACGCACGCAGCTTGCCGGCCTGGATTTGCGGCTGCAGCGGCTGCATCACCGCAAACAGCATCTGTGTTTCGCCTTGCACGGTGGACGTGACCGCCGGTGGCGAGCCGTTGAACGGCACATGCACGATGTCGATGCCCGCGAGCGCCTTCAGCAACTCCGCATTGAGGTGCGACGAGCTGCCGGGGCCAACCGACGCGTAGTTCAGCTTGCCCGGATTGGCCTTGGCATAGGCGACCAGTTCGCGCACGTCCCGGGCAGGCACTTGCGCATTGACGGCCAGCACATTCGGCTGGCTGGAGGTGATGATCACCGGCGCCAGGTCCTTCGCCACGTCGTATGGAAGCTTGCGCAGCAGCGGCGTGATGGACAGCGGGCCGTTGAACGCCAGCACCATCGTGTAGCCATCCGGTGCTGCCTTGGCGACCTCGTCGGTGGCCACGGTGCCGCCCGCGGCCGGCTTGTTGTCCACGACCACCGGC
>JANMCS010000275.1:0-11299 GCA_031361405.1 Betaproteobacteria bacterium | reverse complement strand
TGGTTCGGCGACGAGTTCGTCGACCATTTTGCCGCCACCCGCGAATGGGAATGGCGCCAGTGGCTCGACGCCGTCACCGATTGGGAACGCCAGCGCTATTTCGAAATCATCTGAAACCAAAGCCGCCATGACCGAACGATTCAGCTTTCCCACCACCATTCATTTCGGCGCCGGCGCGCGCAAGCTGGTCGCGGCGCATCTTGCTGCGCAAGGCGTCAGGCGGCCGCTGCTGGTCACCGACCGCGGCATTGCCGGGTTGCCGTTGCTGAAATTGTTCCTGCAGGACCTGCCCGGGCTCGACGTCGGCGTATTTTCAGACATCTCCGGCAATCCGGTGCGCAGCCAGGTGATGCTGGGCGCCGACGCCTATCGCGCCCATCGCGCCGATGCCGTCATCGGCCTGGGCGGCGGCGCCGCGCTCGACGTTGCCAAAGCCGTCGCGCTGATGGCTACGCATCCCGGCGATATCCTCGACTATGCGTGGGACCATCCGCAGGTGCGGTCGATGGACCAGCCACTCCCATGGTTCGTGGCGCTGCCCACGACGGCAGGCACCGGTTCAGAAGTCGGGCGTTCAGCGGTGATCTCGGATGACGTCACGCACATCAAGAAGATCATCTTTTCGCCATTGCTGCTGGCGAAGGCGGTGTTCGCCGATCCCGAGCTGACCCTCGACCTGCCGTCGATGATCACCGCAGCCACGGGGATGGACGCGCTGACGCACAACATCGAGTCCTACCTGTCGCCCGCCTACCATCCGCTGTGCGACGGCATCGCGCTGGAAGGCGTGCGCATCGCGGCGCGCGCGTTGCCACTCGCGGTGGCCGATGGCCACGACCTCGACGCGCGCGCCGACATGCTGATGAGCTCGATGATGGGCGCCATCGCCTTCCAGAAGGACCTCGGTGCCGTGCACTCGTGCGCGCACGCGCTGTCCACGGTGCTGGACATGCACCATGGCCTGGCCAACGGCATCATGATCGATCATGTGATGCTCTTCAACCTGCCTGCCGCCACCGCCAAGCTGGCCGAACTTGCGCACGTCGCGGCCGTTCCCGGTGGCGACACCGGCACGCCGGAAGCGCGGGCCCGCGCCTTCATCGCGTGGCTGACGGCGCTGAAGGTCTCGCTCGGCATTCCGGCCCGGTTGTCGGAGCATTGCGCACCGAGAGTCTTGCAGAAATCGGAAATCCCGCGCCTGGTCGAGATTGCCATCAACGACATCTGCCACCAGACCAACCCGCGCCAATGCACGGCGGCCGACTTCGAAAAAATCTTTGCCACCGCGTTCTAGCGGGGGGCGCGCGGCCATGTTGAAAATCGGGGTGTCGGCAGGGTTCTTTCATGGTAACGAACCGCGGGCCATCTTCCAGGGCAAGACGTTGCAGTACGTCGAGCAGAGCGTGCCGCACTGGCTTATGCAGCGCGACGTGCTGGCCCTGATGGTGCCCTCGCCCGATGGCAGCACCCGGCGCGCCACCAGCCGGATCACCGTCGCCGATTTTGCAGCGGAGCTCGATGCGCTGGTGCTGATGGGTGGCTCGGATATCTGCCCCGCCAGCTACGGCGAAACCACGCTGCAACCAGCTTGGAACGGCGACCGTGTGCGCGACGACTACGAGATTGCGCTCTATCGCGCCTTCGTCGCGCTCGGCAAGCCGGTGCTGGGACTATGCCGCGGCGCCCAGCTGATCAACGTGGCGCACGGAGGCACGCTGTACCAGGACATCCCCACGCAGCGCCCCGACGCGCTGCGCCACCGGATGCAGTCGATCTACGACAGGAACTGCCACGCGACATCGCTGGTGCCGGGCTCCGGCCTCGCCGCGCTGTACCCCCGCCAGGCCCTGGTCAAGACCAACTCGGTGCACCACCAGGCCATCAAGGACCTCGGCCGCGACCTGGTGATCGATGCGTGGTCCGAACCCGACCACGTCGTCGAGGCCATCCGCGGCACCGGTACGTCGTATGTCGTCGGCGTGCAATGGCATCCGGAATTCCACCCGGAAAACGACACCACATTCATCGACGACTCCCGGTTGCTGGACGACTTCCTGGCGACCGCGGCGCGCCACAAATCCGCCGCCTACGCGCTCTAGGATCCCCGACGCAATGAAGATCTTCAATCCCGCGACCGGCATCGAACTCGCCGATCTGACCGCCGACAATGCGAAGGCGGTGGCCGCCAAATACGCCCGGGCGCGCGCCGCGCAACCCGCGTGGGCCAGGCGACCGCTGCGGCATCGGCTGGCCGTATTGACGAAATTCCGCGGCCTGCTGGTCACGCGCCAGGAGGAACTGGCGCGCACGCTGACGCAGGAAGTGGGCAAGCCCATCCGCCAATCGCGCAATGAGCTGAACGGGTTGGTCGGCCGCATCGACTTCTTCCTGGCCGAGACCGCGCGCACGCTGCGCGACCGGCAGGTGTTTGCCGACAAGGCGGGCAAGATGGAAGAGCGCATCGCGCACGATCCGCTGGGCGTAATCGCCAATGTCTCGGCGTGGAACTACCCGTATTTCGTCGGCGGCAACGTCTTCGTGCCGGCCCTGCTGGCCGGCAACGCGGTGCTGTATAAACCGTCGGAATACGCCACGCTCACCGGCCTCAAGATCGCGGAGATGCTGCACACCGCGGGCGTGCCCGACGACGTGTTCATCACCGTGGTCGGCGACGGCAAGGCCGGTGCGGCGCTATTGCGGCAAGCGGTCGACGGCGTGTTCTTCACCGGCTCCTATGGCACCGGCGCCAAGGTCGCCGCCAGCACCGGCCGCCGGATGATCAAGACGCAGCTCGAACTGGGCGGCAAGGATCCGATCTACGTCTGCGACGATGTGGACGTCAAGGCAGCTGCGGCCGGCATTGCCGATGGCGCGTTTTACAACACCGGGCAATCCTGCTGCTCGGTCGAGCGCATCTATGTGCACGAAGACGTGTACGACGCGTTCGTCGCCGCATTCGTCGCTGAGGTGAAGACGTTCCGGATGGGCGATCCGCTGGATGAGAAAACCTACATCGGCGCGATCACGCGCAAGCCGCAACTCGCGGTGCTGCGCAAGCAGGTAAGCGATGCCACGCGCAAGGGCGCCAAGCTGCTGCTGGGCGGGCAGCCGTCGAAGGGCAAGGGCCAATGGTTTGCGCCGACCGTGCTGGTCGATGCCGATCATTCGATGCTGCTGATGCGCGAGGAATCCTTCGGACCGATCATCGGCCTGCAGGCCGTGGCGGATGACGAAGCCGCCGTCGACCTGATGAACGATACCGACTACGGATTGACGGCCGGTGTCTACACGGCCGACGAATCGCGCGCCCGCAGGATCCTGTCGCAGGTGCATGCGGGTACGGTCTACTGGAACTGCTGCGATCGCGTGAGCCCGCGGCTGCCGTGGTCCGGCGTCAAGCATTCAGGCATCGGCCTCACGTTGTCCACTTACGGCATCGAGACGTTCACGCGACCCAAGGCGTGGCATTTGCGCGGGGCTTAGGGGATTTCCTGGCGCGCAATGCAGGCGAGGCTTCAGCCTCGCGGGGATGGCGTGACGTGTTGCCGAATAAGTAGGGTCAGACTCCACTTTCAGTGGAACGCCCCGCTTGACCGACCTGCTTCGATTGAAAGTGGAGTCTGACCCTACTTATTCGTCCTGCCACTGTGCGGCGCGCAGCGTGTTGCGCAACAGCGTGGCGATGGTCATCGGTCCCACGCCGCCGGGCACCGGCGTGATCCATCCGGCCACCTCTTTCGCCGAGTCGAAGTCGACGTCGCCGCACAACTTGCCGTCCGTGGTGCGATTGATGCCGACGTCGATCACGATTGCGCCGGGCTTGATCCATGCGCCCGGAACGAACTTCGCCTTGCCCACGCCCGCCACGACGATGTCCGCCTGCCGCACCAGTCCCGGCAGGTCGCGCGTGGCCGAATGGCAGATCGTGACCGTGCAACGCGCCATCAGCAGTTCGAGCGCCATCGGCCGTCCGACGATATTCGACTGGCCGATCACCACCGCGTGCTGGCCGACCAGGTTGACGCCGGTTTCGTCGAGCAGGCGCATGCAGCCGTACGGCGTGCACGGCCGCAGCGTGGGCATCTTCAGCACCAGCCGCCCCACGTTGTACGGATGGAAGCCGTCGACATCCTTGCGCGGATGAATGCGCTCGATCACGCGCTCGGGGTCGATCTGCTGCGGCAACGGCAGCTGGACCAGGATGCCGTTGACCGCGGGGTCGGCATTGAGGCGATCGACCAGCGCCAGCACCTCGGCCTCGCTGGCGGTGAGTGGCAGGTCATAGGCAAACGAGCGCATGCCGACCGCGTCGGTGGTCTTGCGCTTGTTGCGCACGTAGACTTGCGACGCGGCGTTTTCGCCGACCAGCACCACGGCGAGGCCGGGAATGGCGTGACCGGCCGCCACCCGCGCGGCAACGTCGGCACGCACTTCGTCGGTGACACTGTGGGCGACGGCTTTGCCGTCGATGATGTGGGCAGGCATGGGATGCAATCCGGATGATGGGTGACGGCCTGGCGGCACCGAACCTGCAGGTGCCGCGTTGGCCGCGAATGCCCGTATTTTCGCATGCGCACCGCCGGCGAGTCGGTCCTCATGCGGCTTCGCTAGAATGCCGGCAATGATCGAGTCCGCCCTTGACGACGCCATCGCGCGACGGCTGCAGCGCCTGCTCGCGCGCGCCACCGATGTTTATCGTCCGCTGCGTATCGACGATGACGTGGCCGGCTGGATCACGCCGGCCCGCTGCCGCCGGCTGGCGGCGCTGGCCGATGTGTTCGTGGTCGACGACGAGGCCGTCACTTTCGTCCCGGCACTGGCGACTTCCGCGGCGCGCACCGATGTATTGGATCGCGTGGCGCGCCAACTCGCCAGCGAAGCGGCGCTGTCGGCGTGGCGCGATGAGCGCTACGCGGTGGGACCGAGCCTTGCCCACGAGCCATGGTTCCTGCTCGAACGCGCCGCAGCGCGCTATTTCGGCGTGCATGCGTGGGCCGTCCATGGCAACGGCCTCGTCGATGACGCCAGCGCGATGCACATGTGGCTGGCGCGGCGCAGCCACACGAAGGCCATCGATCCCGGCATGCTCGACAACCTGGTCGGTGGCGGTGTCGCGGCGGGCACGGAGCCGCGGGCGGCATTCCTCAAGGAGGCGTGGGAAGAAGCGGGCTTGCCTGCATCCATTGCCGCCGCGGCCGTTGCTGCAGCCACCTTGCATATCCATCGCGATACGGCCGACGGCCTGCAATGGGAAACCATTTTCGTCAGCGACATCGTACTGCCGGAAGCCTGGGTGCCCGCCAACCAGGACGGCGAGGCCATCGCACATCGCCGCGTGTCGCTGGTGGAAGCCGCGCGGCTGATTGCACTCGACACCGGGCCGGATCAGGTCACGCCGGACGCGAGCCTCGTCATCCTCGATGCGCTCGTGCGACTGGGCACCATCGACACGCAAGGCGCGGCGGCTGCAGCGCTGCACCAGCTGGCTGCCCCATAGCGGCCGCCGGCGTTCCGGCGCTCAGGCCACCGCGCGTGGCGCTGCCGGTGCCACCTGGCGGATGCCGAGATCGGCCAGCGCGTCGCGCATCGCATTGACGGCATGGCGCATCTCGGTGGGTCCGATGGCGCCGATGCAGCCGACGCGGAATGTCTCCACCTGCGTCAACTTGCCCGGATACAGCACGAAACCGCGGTCACGCACACGCTCGTAGAATGTCTTGAAATCGTACGCGGCGTCGGCGGGTGCGTGGAACGTGACGATGATCGGCGCCTGGATCGCAGCAGGCAGGAACGACCGGAAGCCCATGTCGCGCATGCCCGCCAGCAGCGTCTGGCAATTGGAGGTGTAGCGTGCCAGCCGCGCCGGTTGCCCGCCCTCCGCAATGTACTGGTCCAGCGCGGTGTCCAGCGCCACCACGACGTGCGTCGGCGGCGTGAAGCGCCACTGCGTGGTCTTTTCCATGTAGACCCACTGGTCGTGCAAGTCGAGTGCCAGCGACGTGCTGTTGCCGCCACATTGCTCGAGCACGTCGCGGCGCACGAACACGAAACCCATGCCGGGCGGGCCTTCGATGCATTTGCCGGACGCGGCGATCAGCGCGTCGAAGGGCGTGGTCCGCGCGTCGATGGGCAGCGCACCGAAGGAACTCATCGCGTCGACGATCAGGCGCCGCCCCTCGCGCGCCACCACCAGCGCAATCGCGTGCAGCGGATTCTCGATGCCGGTCGACGTCTCGCAGTGGATGGCCCCGACATGCGTGATCGACGGGTCGGCCCGCAGCAGGCGCTCGACATCCGCGGCCGTGGTGGGGACCTCGTCCGCCGTTTCGAACGTGCTGACGCGGCGTCCCATCATGGTCGCGAGACGGGCCAGCCGTTTGCCATAGGCCCCGTTGATCAGCACCAGCAGGTGGCCATCGCGCGGCACCAGCGTGTTGACGGCGCCTTCGACCGCAAACGTGCCGCTCCCCTGCAGGGGCACGCAGACATGGGTCGCGCTGGCGTGGATGATCGCCGTGAGTTTTTCCCGCAGCCGCGCGGTGACCGCGTTGAAGGCGCTGTCCCACGAGCCCCAGTCGCGGAGCATCGCCATCCTGGTGGCGAGCGACGTCGTCAACGGGCCTGGGGTCAGCAGGATGGGATCGCGGTCGTGGTTGCTCATTGTGGTTCCTTTCAAATAGTGGCGCGGTATGCAGCTAAGTGCGCGCCGCCACCCGCCAACGCTGGGTCCGCCGCAGCAGCAGGCTTTCGATGCCCAGCGTGATCACGGTGATGATCGCCGACGTGACCATGATCAGCGAGGCCATGGCCGCCGCCGAGCCGATCGCGCCCGCCTCGTCGAGCTGCAGGATCGAGATCGCCGCCAGCGTCGTCTTGGGCGAGTACAGGAAAACGACGGCCGATATGGTCGTCATCGCGTTGACGAAGAAGTAGCGCCCGATGTCCAGCGCCGTGGGCAGGCATACCGGCACCGTCACCCGCCAGAAGGTCTTGTAGAACGGCACCTGCAGCGAGGCCGACACGGCTTCGAACTCGCTGTCGAGTTGATTGAGCGCCGTCGTCGCGGTGAGGTGTGACGACGAATAGAAGTGGACCACGGTGCAGATCACCAGGATGGTCATCGTGCCGTAGAGCACGTGCAGCGGATTGGCCGGGTTGTTGAAGAACAGGATGTAGCCGATGCCCAGCACCAGCCCCGGCACCGCCATCGGCAGCAGCGCCTGGAAACGGATCAATGGGCGCAGCCAATCGGCCCCCCGCGTCTTTTCGACCCAGTAGGCGCCGGCGAACGTGATCGCCGCTCCCAGCACCGCGCACCAGGTGGCCAGCACGAGACTGTTGCGGTACGCATGCTCCACGCCGGCTTCCTCGAACCCGAACGTGTAGTGCGCCAGCGTGAATGACAGGTTGTACGGCCAGAACTTGACGAACGAGCCGAACACGGCCATGCCCATCACCACCAGCATCGCCGCCGAGACCAGCAGCACATACGCCAGCAGCAGGCGGTCGCGCAGCGGCGACGGTCGGGGCGCATAGGGCACGCTGCGTGCGGTCAACAGCGCCTTCTGCCTGCGCCGCACCTGGCGGTCGACGACAAAGGCCACCACCGCCGGCAGGAGCAGCACGAGGCCGACGACGGCACCCATCTGGAAGTTCTGTTGACCGATCACTTGTTTGTAAATGTCGATCGCCAGTACCGCGTAATTGCCGCCGATCACCTTCGGCACGCCGAACTCGGACACCGCCATTGTGAACACCACCATCGCCGCGGAAATCAGCCCGTACTTGGCGCCGGGCAGCGTGATCGTCATGAAGCGGCGCCACGGCCGGGTGCCCAGCGCGTCGGCCGCTTCGTAAAGCCGCGCATCGGACAGCGCCAGCGCAGCCAGCAGAATCATCACCGCGTGCGGAAACGCGGCGAAGCTCATCGCCAGCACGATGCCGGGCAGGCCGTAGATCGTGGACAGCCCGATCCATCCGAGCATGAATTTCAGCGCGCCCTGGTTGCCGAACAGGTAGATGAACGACAGCGCCGCCAGCAGCGACGGCGCCAGAATCGGAATCAGCGCAATGCTGCGCCATACGGCCTTGCCCGGGATGCAGCTGCGCTGGATCGCATAGGCAAACACGAACGCCAGCGGTATCGTCACGAGCGTGGTGAGGATGGCGAAGACCAGCGTGTTGCCGGTGGACCGCGCCAGTGCCGGCGTTTGCACATATTGCACAAAATTGGCCACGCCGATGAACACGCCGGCCTTGTCCTCGAAGCTGCGGATCAGCAGCGTGGCCAGCGGCAGTGTCAGGAACACGAGCAAGCCCACGCCCAGCAGCCAGAGGCCACCGTGCACGGCGAAGCTTTCGCGCCATAGCGCGCCCGTGGCGCGCGCCCGGCTGGCCACCCTGGCGGAACCGGTGGCGGTCGCCGTCATCGCACCGTCGATTCGGCGAACACGCGCACGCGATCGACCCGCAATGCAAAATCGAGATCAGCGCCAGCGCGGATGGCAAGGTCATGCAGCTGGTTGAGCGACATCGACACCAGCATCGGCTGGCCGAGTGCCGGGCAGTCGAGCGACGCGAGGCACACGGTGCCGAGATACTCGATGTGCCGCACGTGACCGCGCAGCTGGTTGGGCATCTGCGACAGGTCACCCTCGATGTGGCGATCTTCCGGCCGCAGGTAGATGCGCACCGGGTCACCGGCGGCAAAGCCGGCGATGCCGAGATCGAGCTCCACGGTGCCGACGCGATAGCGTCCACCACCGGCGCTGGTGCCCTTCAACACGCTGACCTTGCCGAGAAAGTCGGCCACGAACGGCGTGGCTGGCCGCTCGTAGACATCCTGCGGCGTGCCGATCTGCTCGATGGCGCCGTTACGCATCACGACCACGCGATCCGACATCGACAGCGCCTCTTCCTGGTCGTGCGTGACCATCACCGTGGTCACTTTGAGCCGCTGCTGCAGCGCGCGGATTTCGCCACGCAACCGCTCGCGTACCTTGGCATCGAGCGCCGACAGTGGTTCATCGAGCAGTAGTAACGAAGGCGACGTGGCCAATGCCCGCGCCAGCGCAATCCGCTGCTGCTGTCCGCCCGACAGTTGGCCCGGGAACTTGAGTCCGGCATCGGGCAACCCTACCAACGCCAGCAATTCGGCCACCCGCGCGGCCACTTCGGCCCGCGGACGGCGCCGGTTCACGAGTCCATACGCGACGTTGGCGGCGATCGTCAGGTTGGGAAACAGCGCATACGACTGGAACACGATGCCGTAATCGCGCGCCGCCGGTTTGGCGTGCGATACATCCCGCCCGTTCTGGATCACGCGGCCGCTGGTCTGCATTTCCAGTCCCGCGATGATCCGCAGCAGCGTGGTCTTGCCGCAGCCGGACGGACCGACGAAGCAGACCATTTCGCCCGGCGTGATCGCGAGATCGATCGATTGCAGCGCCACAAAGCTGCCAAAAGCTTTGTGCACGGCTTCGATGCGCAGCGCGTCCGGTACCGCTGAGTCGGCCATCGTGATCCTTGCAAACGCAACGGGTCAGCCCGGACGGCAGCAAACACCGCCGGCTGACCCGGAACCGCACGCCGCCGGCGTGCGGGAATCGTGCATTACTTGGGCGCTGCCTTCGACTCGTAGCGCTTGCTCCATTCGGCCAGGATCATCTCGCGGTTCTTCGCAGCCCAGGCAAAGTCGTTCTTGGCCAAGCGGCTCGCGTAATCGGCCGGCACGTTGGGCAGCGGCTTCGACAGCGAAGGCACGGCCACGATGGCGAAGTTGGCGGCATACAGCGCCATGGCGGCATCGGACACCGCCCAGTCCTCGAGCTTCCTGGCGGCATCGAGTTTGGTGGTGGTCTTCACGATGCCGATGGCTTCGAGATCCCAGCCGAGGCCCTCCTTCGGGAACACCAGATCGATCGGCGCACCGCGCGCCTTTTCGCGATTGGCGCGATACTCGAACGAGATGCCGACCACGAATTCACCGGCCGCTGCGGCGGCGCAGGGACGTGAACCCGAATGCATGTACTGCGCGATGTTTTCGTGCAGGCCGTCCATGAACTTCCAGCCATCGGCCTCGCCGAACATCTGCAGCCATGCGGTGACGTCGAAGTAGCCCGTGCCCGACGACGCCGGATGCGGCATCACGACCTGGCCCTTGTAGACCGGCTTGGTCAGGTCCTTCCACGTTTCAGGCTTGGGAATGCCGCGCTTGGCAGCTTCGACCGTGTTGAAACAGATGGTGGCGCCCCAGACATCCATGCCCACCCAGTTCGGCGGATTCTTGGGATCGCGATAGGCCGGCGCGATGCGCGCCAAGCCGGCCGGCGCATACGGCAGCAGCATCCCTTCGTTCTCGAAGATGGCAAGGCTGGTGGCGGCAACACCCATGATCACGTCGGCCTTCGGGGCCGCCTTTTCCGCCATGATCTTGGCAGTGATGACGCCGGTGGAATCACGCACCCACGTCAGCTCGATGTCGGGAAAAGCCTTGTTGAAGCCTTCCTGATAGGCCTTCAACTGATCCGTTTCCAGCGCCGTGTACACGGTGAGCTGCGTCTTCTGGGCGATGGCGGTGCCGCTCGCGGCGAGCGCAGCGGCGATGGCGATCGACGACAACCAGCGCAATCCTGTGGTGACTTTCATTGTTGCTGCTCCCTTGCTCATGAAGTTGGACTTGGGGTGCGGAGGATTCCTGCCGCTGCCGGCAAAACGATGATGCTACGCGTGTGGCATCCTGCATTGCAATGGTCGCGCTTGGCCATTTTGCTGCACGAGCGTAGACTTTGCCTATTGCAATTTGTTGACAATCTGCATCTTATCGCTCAAGTGAGGCCCAAGACACCCTGAATGCAGACCCTGCTCAACCTGTTGGCAGGCGTGTCGTTGCTGGTCTGGGGCACGCACATCATCCGCACCGGCATCCTGCGCCTCTACGGCGGCGATCTCCGGCGCGTGCTCCGCAAGAGCGTGGCCCATCGCGCCACGGCATTCCTCGCGGGGCTCGGCGTCACCGGCCTCATCCAGAGCAGCACCGCCACCGCGCTGATTGTCGCGGCCTTTGCCGGCCAGGGCCTGATCGGCACCGCGCCTGCGCTCGCCGTGATGCTGGGTGCCGACGTCGGCACGGCCGTGGTCACGCTGGTGCTGTCCTTCGACCTGGCGTGGCTCGCCCCGCTGCTGATCTTCGTCGGCGTGACGATGTTTTTGGCGCGACAAACGACCGCGGTCGGCCGCTTCGGCCAGGTCCTGATCGGGTTGGGCCTCATCCTCTTCGCGCTGCAGTGGATCAGTCTCG
>JANMCS010000022.1:0-4933 GCA_031361405.1 Betaproteobacteria bacterium | reverse complement strand
GCCCCGCGGGGGCGAAAGGCGCGCAGCGCCTTGCGGGGGGAACTCCATTGATCGCCGCCGGGCCGCCCCTAGGCGATCGCCCCCTGGGGGGAAAGGCGCGCAGCGCCTTGCGGGGGGAACTCCATTGATCGCCGCCGGGCCGCCCCTAGGCGATCGCCCCCTGGGGGGAAAGGCGCGCAGCGCCTTGCGGGGGGAACTCCCTTGACCGCGGCCGCTGCGATGCCAGGTTCGCGGTGGGCGGGACCCTTGTGCGCCGTGGTCGGCGTGCTCGGCTTCTCGTTCAAGGCGATCCTGATCAAGCTCGCTTACAAGTTGCATCCGGTGGACGCCGCCACGCTGCTGACGCTGCGCATGCTCTACTCGGCGCCGTTCTTCTGCGCGATGGCGTGGTGGGCCGCGCGCCACGGCGAGGGGGCGCCCATGCAGCGCGCCGACTGGATGCGGTTGGCCTGGCTTGGCTTCATCGGCTACTACCTCGCGAGCCTGTTCGATTTCATGGGCCTGCAGTACATCACCGCATCGCTGGAGCGCCTGGTGCTGTTCCTGTATCCCACCATCGTGGTCCTCTTGTCCGCGGTGCTGCTCAGGAAGGCCATCACCGCGCGCATGGTCGTGGCGCTGCTGCTGTCGTACGCCGGCATCGCACTGGTGGTCGCGCACGATCTCGCCGTCACCGGCGAACGGGCCGCCACCTTGGCCGGCAGCGGCCTCGTGTTTGCCAGCGCAGTGTTGTACGCGCTTTATCTCGTGCAGGCGGGCAGCAGCATCCATCGGCTGGGCTCGCTGCGCTTCATTTCGTGGGCGATGCTGGCGTCGACGGTGTTCGTCGTCACGCAGTTCACGCTGACCCGCCCGTGGTCGGCGCTGGACGTACCCGCAGGTATCCACCTGATCGTGCTGGTGATGGCCCTGTTTTCCACCGTATTGCCGACGTGGCTCATCGCGGAATCGATCCGGCGCATGGGCGCCAACGCGGCCTCGCTGGTGGGCGCGCTGGGCCCGGTGTTCACGATCGGCTTCGGCGCAATGATACTGGGCGAGCCGGTGAACGCCGTGCAGCTGGTCGGTGCCGCGCTGGTGTTGACGGGCGTGATGCTGGTGACACTGAAAGCACGCCCGGCCACCGCTCTTGCTAAACTTGCCGACTGACCGCCACCACAAGGTACCGCCGCCATGGCTCCCGATACGCTCGAACGCAATCTGCCCACCCTCAAGGACCCGACGCTGCTGCGCCAGCAATGCCATGTGGACGGCGCGTGGGTCGCCGCAGCCAATGGCGCCACGATGCCCGTCGTCAATCCGGGCACGGGTCGCACCATCGGCACCGCGCCGATGTTCGGTGCAGCGGATACGCGGTTGGCCATCGAAGCTGCCGCGCGCGCGCTGCCGGCCTGGCGCGGCAAGGTGGCCAAGGATCGCAGCGCGATCCTGATGCAGTGGTTCGAGCTGATGCTGGCCAACATCGACGATCTCGCGTTGATCCTCACCACCGAGCAAGGGAAGCCGCTCGCGGAATCAGCCGGCGAGATCGGCATCGCCGCTGCGTATGTCGAATGGTTTGCCGAGGAAGGCAAGCGCGTCTACGGCGATGTGATTCCCACGGTCGGCAATGATCGGCGCCTCGTGGTGGTCAAGGAACCGGTGGGCGTTTGCGCGGCCATCACACCGTGGAATTTCCCCGCGTCGATGATCACGCGCAAGGTGGCGCCGGCGCTGGCCGCGGGCTGCACGGTCGTCATCAAGCCGGCCGAAGCCACGCCCTATTCCGCCTTTGCACTGGCCGAACTTGCGCATCGCGCCGGCTTTCCACCCGGCGTGCTCAACATCGTCACCGGCAATCCGGTGGAGATCGGCAACGAGATGTGCGCCAATCCGACGGTGCGCAAACTTTCGTTCACGGGCTCCACGGCCGTGGGGCGTCTGTTGATGCAGCAGGTCGCGCCCACGGTCAAGAAAATCTCGCTCGAGCTGGGCGGCAATGCGCCGTTCATCGTGTTCGACGACGCCGACCTAGACGCGGCGGTCGAGGGTGCGATGATTTCCAAGTTCCGCAATGCCGGACAGACCTGCGTGTGCGCCAACCGGATCTTCGTGCAGGACACGGTCTATGACGCGTTCGCCAAAAAACTTGCCGTCAAGGTCGCGGCGCTGACGGTGGGACTCGGCACGGACGCGGGCGTCACACAGGGACCGCTGATTAACGCGCGCGCATTGGCCAAGGTGGAGTCTCACGTCGCCGACGCCGTGGCGCGCGGCGCCAAAGTGGCGCTCGGTGGCAAGCTGCACAGTCTCGGCGGCAATTTCTACCAGCCGACCATCCTCACCGACGTCACGCCGGCGATGCAGATCTTCAGCGAAGAGACGTTCGGCCCGGTGGCACCGCTGATCCGCTTCAAGGATGATGCGGAGGTTGTACGGATGGCCAACGACAGCGAGTTCGGACTGGCGTCGTATTTCTACAGCCGCGACATCGGTCGCGCCTGGCGCATTGCCGAACAACTCGAGGCGGGCATGGTGGGTGTCAACACCGGGCTCGTCACCACGCACGTCGCGCCGTTTGGCGGGGTCAAGCAATCGGGCCTTGGCCGCGAGGGCTCGAAGTACGGCATCGAAGAATTTGTCGAAGTGAAGTACATCTGCTTCGGCGGCATCGACCGCTGACCCCGGCGCCCTCGCGCTGCCCGCCTCAGAACGTGGCCACCGGCGCAGTCGCGTCGTTTGCGTTCGGCCGCAACTCGAAGGGCCGGACGAAGGCGGCGCCCACCGCGGTCTCGGCATAGGTCGTCGGCACCGCTGGATCCGTCCTCACCGGCACCATGTCCGGACCAAGGGATGCATGATCAACCGTGGCGGCGAGCACGCCCAGCACCACGACCACGACGGCGGCCTTGAGACCGCTGGCGAGCGTGCGGCTTTCGGTATAGAGCGAAGTCGGCTTGCGCATGATGTTCTCCTTGCAGCGATCAAAGAGTCCCGCTGGGCCACCGTGTGTGGCTGCCACCGGGCTGCCCGGCATCACAGAGTTGGGGCGCCGGTGGAGATCAATCTACGGGGAGAGGACGACGATGCCGAGGGAGAAAACCGGACTTCAGGTGCGGAAAATTCGGTGCGCTGTGCAAGGCTGAAGCCTTGCCTACAGGGTGGAGGTGGTAACAGCTTTTGTAGGCAAGGCTTCAGCCTTGCGCGGCGCGCGACTTGCGCCTCACCACCCCGGCGGCAGCTTCTTCAGGAACGTGATCGTGCGGTCCTCGACCTGCAGGTAGCCGCCGGCCACCAGGTCCTTCAGGAGCTTGCCGATCATGTCGCGCGACGCGCCCACGCGATCGGCGATATCCTGCTGCGTCAATTTTTCGCGCACCCCGGTGACACCGTTCTCCACCGTGGCCAGCGCATTGAGCAGACGGACCAGCCGGCCATAGACATCGGACAACGCGAGGCTCTTGACGTCTTCGGTCGCCACGCGAACCCGCCGGATCAGCGTCTCGATCAGGTGCTGCGCAACCTCGGGATGCGCGGCGAGAAAGCCCTTGAACTGCACGCGCGTGACGATCGCGCATGTGGTTGGTTCGGCGGTGATCACCGACGCCGAGCGCGCGGCGCCGTCGAGCGACATCTCGCCCACGTATTCGCCAGGACCATGGAACCCCAGCACCACTTCGCGACCGGCCGCGCTGCTGGCATAAACCTTCACCTTGCCCGCCACGATGATGTACAGCGAGTCGCCGATATCGCCTTCGTGAATCAGTATCGTCTGCTTGGGGAACTGGCGCACGACGCCGGTGGCGGCGATCTTGCGCAGCGATTCCTCACGCAGTGGGGCAAGCGGGTCGGCAGTGTCGGTCACGTGGACGAACCTGATTCCGGCATCGATGCCGAACATCCTAGCATGCTGCGCCAGCGGCTCTCACGCCGGCGCCGTGCGCCCCTAGTCGTACGTGCGGCGGTCCTCGATGACCTTGCCGTCGTTGGGCAGCGAACCCACGGCCACCACGACCACTTCGCCGCGCAGCTTGGTCACGTCGCGGATCGCTTCGACCAGCGCCGCCTGCATCGACGTATCACCGGTCGCGGTCTCTACGTGCAGCGTCATCCGGTCGACACCTCCGGGATTGTCGACGACGAGCCGCGCGCGGACGATGCCCGCCTGCCGCCTGATGATCGCGGCCACCTGCCCGGGATGCACGAACATGCCCTTGACCTTGGTGGTCTGATCGGCGCGTCCCAGCCAGCCCTTGATGCGCATGTTGGTACGCCCGCACGGCGATTGTCCGGCCATGACGGCCGACATGTCGCCGGTGCCGAAGCGGATCATCGGATAGTCGGTGTTGAACATCGACGTGACCACGACCTCGCCCACCTCGCCTTCCGCCACCGGGTCACCGGTGCCGGGTCGCACGATCTCGACGAGTACGCCTTCGTCCACGATCAGGCCTTCACGTGCCGGCGATTCATACGCGATGCTGCCGAGGTCGGCCGTGGCGTAGGCCTGGTAGCCGTGAATGCCGCGGGCGGCCAGCAAGTCCCGCATGGCGCCCGAAAATGCTTCGCCGGAAACGAGCGCTTTGGTCAGCGACGGCAGCGGCACCCCAAGCTCGTCGGCCTTGTCGAGGATGATCTTCAGGAACGACGGCGTGCCGATGTAGCCCGCGGGTTGCAACGCCGCGATGGCCTGCACCTGCTGCTCGGTCTGGCCGATGCCGGCCGGAATCACCGCGCAGCCGAGCGCATGGGCGCCAGTTTCGAGCATTGAACCCGCAGGCGTGAGGTGATATGAAAAAGTGTTGTGCACGAGGTCGCCCGGGCGAAAACCCGCGGCAAACAATGCGCGTGCCACGCGCCAGTAGTCGGCACGCGCACCCTCGGGTTCGTAGATCGGGCCAGGACTTGCGAACACGCGGCGAATCGCACCCCAGCCCGAGGCGGCGAAGCCTCC
>JANMCS010000559.1:0-1002 GCA_031361405.1 Betaproteobacteria bacterium | reverse complement strand
CTGGCCGCCACCGCATCGCTGATGTGCTGCAGCATCAGGCCGCGCAGCTGGCCGCTCAGGTCTTCCACCGTGTAGGTGTCGCGGGTGCCCGAGA
This sequence comes from Betaproteobacteria bacterium, assembly GCA_031361405.1. Classification (GTDB taxonomy): domain Bacteria; phylum Pseudomonadota; class Gammaproteobacteria; order Burkholderiales; family Casimicrobiaceae; genus VBCG01. Next base: position 908 of record JANMCS010000559.1, on the reverse strand, counting down.
TCTCGGTGTGGAAGAGCTTCGGATCGCTGATGCGATACGCGTAGTTGCCAAAGGCGCGCAGCCGCACCGCGCCGAAATCCTTGTCGCGGATCGTCACCGGCTGCGTGGTGCCCCAGCGCTGGTCGATCTGCCGGCGCACGCTGAAGAAGTACACGTCGCTCTTGAACGGGCTCTCGAACAGCTTGTCCCAGTTTTTCAGGTAGGTGAGGATGGGCAAGGTCTGGGTCGTCAGCTTGTACATGCCGGGGCCGAACACATCGGCCACCTTGCCTTCGTTGACGAACACCGCCATCTGGCTTTCGCGCACGGTGAGCGAGCCGCCGTACTGGATTTCGTTGTCGGCCATGGGGTAACGCCAGGCGAGCACGCCATCGGTGCTCTCCGTCCATTCCAGGATGTCGATGAACTGTTTCTTGATGAAATCCATCAGTGCCATGCCGGGCTCCCAAATAGCGGTGCGGAGATCATAGGCGTGCGAACCCCCACGCGCCAAACCCGAAAGTGGCTTGTGCGCGGTGGGTGGCGTGATAGGTTCGGACCATCACCGGCTGCTTGCGTTGAAGACTCAGCATGCTCGCGCTTCGTGTCCCGCAACCCGATCCGCCCCTCACCTGGCGGGTCAGTGCGCTTGCACCGGCCGAGCTCACGGCCGGGCAGATCCGTTCGTGGGCCAACCTCGAGGCGAATGCGGTCGAACCCAACGCCTACCTGTCGCCGCACTTCGTGCTGCCGGCCCTTCGCCACCTCGATCCGCATCTGCCGGCGCAGGTGTGCCTGGTCGAGACGGTCATGGGCGATGAATCCTCGGTCGTGGCGGCGGCGGTCGTGGTGCCGGTTCGGGCCACGCGCCTGTTGCCCTGGCCGCATCGGATGGTCTATCAATCGCGCTATGCGAACTTGTCCGGGGT
>JANMCS010000554.1:0-3670 GCA_031361405.1 Betaproteobacteria bacterium | reverse complement strand
GGTCGGCATCGGCGCCGTATAAATGGAACTCGCCGATGGCCGCGTAGCGGGCGTTGCGCAGTCGCTCCTCCAGAAATGTGGCGACCGTGTCATCGCGCGCCCATGTGCTGACCTCGCTGCGGTTGCGATAGGGGCGCAGCGACGGCACGATCAGGTCCGGCGCTTCGGCCAGCAGGCGTTGCGTGCCGTCGTCGCCGGAGCTCGATACCACCGCGTGCTTCAGGCCCGCCTTGCGCAGGATGGCGATGGCCTCCCTTGGCGGCGTGGATTCCCACGCGTCGTGGCTGTAGTGGATGTGCGCGTCGAACAGCGGCAGGTCGGCCGCGAGCGTGGGTACGGCAGCCAGTGCGGCGCCGAGGACGCCGGCGCGGGCGAGCAGGGAAGCGTTCATGCCGCTATCTTCGTGCTTAAATTGCGCCATGCCAAGCCTGCCGAAGCCGGACGCGCGTTGCCGCTGGTGCGGCGAGGATCCGCTCTACGTTGCCTATCACGACATTGAGTGGGGCTATCCGGTCAATGATGACTGGCGCCTGTTCGAGAAAATCTGCCTCGAGGGATTCCAGGCGGGCCTCTCCTGGATCACGATCCTGCGCAAGCGCGAGGCGTTTCGCGAGGCCTTTGCCCATTTCGAGATCGATCGGGTGGCGCGGATGGGCGAGGCGGACATTCTTCGCCTGCTGGGCAACAGCGGCATTGTTCGCCATCGCGGCAAGATCGCGTCCACGCTCAACAATGCCCGGCGCGCACGCGAACTGACCGACGAATGCGGATCACTCGCGGCATACTTCTGGCGGTGGGAACCCAAGGCTTCATCGCGGCCACGCAAGCTCACGCCAGCCGTGCTGGCGACGCTGGCCACCTCGCCCGAGTCGGTCGCGTTGGCCAAGGATCTGAAGTGTCGCGGCTGGACCTTTGTCGGGCCCACGACGGTGTATGCGTTCATGCAGGCGATGGGGTTGGTCAACGATCATCAGCACGATTGCGTCACGCGGACGAACGCGTTGGCGGCAAGGAAGTCCTTCGTCCTGTAGGCGAGGCTTCAGCCTCGCGGGTTTGGCGCGGCATCATCGCGCGAGGCTGAAGCCTCGCCTACAGCGAATCACGACGCCTCCGGCAGGCGCTCGCAACATCGCGTTACAACCTGTCGTCCGCCCGCAGGCCCCGGCGGGCGTTGATGCGGAGAAGGCTCGCGTTGCCACTCCCGGTGCCGCAGCCTCGATCACATCGACTTCCCAAGGAGCCTCGCATGAATACCCGCACCTTCCTCATCGCCGCACTGGTCGCGCTGGGCACGCTCGTGGCGGTAGCCGCGCCGGCGCAAGCCGAGACCGCTGCCACGGCAACCGACACCACCAAGACCAAGACGCACACCGTGCAACGGTCGAAAGGCGCCGATGGCGCAGTCGATGCAACCCGCATCAATGCCAAGGGCGGCGTGACGACCGTCGATCGCAGCAAGGGCGCGGACGGTCTCACCGACAAGGTCGTGACGGGACCCAACGGCAAGACCAGGACGACGGATCGCTATCGCGGCGCGGATGGCGCCGTCGATGCGACGCACGTCGGCAGGAAGGGCGGCGTCAGCACCATCGATCGCAGCAAGGGTGCCGATGGCCTCACCGACAAGGTGGCGACCGGGCCGAAAGGTGGCATCAAGGCGACGGATCGCACGCGCGGCACAGATGGTCTCGTGGACAAGACGACCATCGGTCCGCAAGGCGGCGTCAAGGCAACGGACCGCTCGCTCAATGCCGACGGCACCGTCAACAAGACCGTGACCACGATCAAACCCTGAGCCGCGTCAACCGCTGCGCACCAAACAAAACGGGCGGCCGCGGCCGCCCGTTTTGTTTGGTGCGCAGCGGTTGACGCGGCTCAGGGTTTGATCGTGGTCACGGTCTTGTTGACGGTGCCGTCGGCATTGAGCGAGCGGTCCGTTGCCTTGACGCCGCCTTGCGGACCGATGGTCGTCTTGTCCACGAGACCATCTGTGCCGCGCGTGCGATCCGTCGCCTTGATGCCACCTTTCGGCCCGGTCGCCACCTTGTCGGTGAGGCCATCGGCACCCTTGCTGCGATCGATGGTGCTGACGCCGCCCTTCCTGCCGACGTGCGTCGCATCGACGGCGCCATCCGCGCCGCGATAGCGATCCGTCGTCCTGGTCTTGCCGTTGGGTCCCGTCACGACCTTGTCGGTGAGACCGTCCGCGCCCTTGCTGCGATCGACGGTCGTCACGCCGCCCTTGGCATTGATGCGGGTTGCATCGACTGCGCCATCGGCGCCTTTCGACCGTTGCACGGTGTGCGTCTTGGTCTTGGTGGTGTCGGTTGCCGTGGCAGCGGTCTCGGCTTGCGCCGGCGCGGCTACCGCCACGAGCGTGCCCAGCGCGACCAGTGCGGCGATGAGGAAGGTGCGGGTATTCATGCGAGGCTCCTTGGGAAGTCGATGTGATCGAGGCTGCGGCACCGGGAGTGGCAACGCGAGCCTTCTCCGCATCAACGCCCGCCGGGGCCTGCGGGCGGACGACAGGTTGTAACGCGATGTTGCGAGCGCCTGCCGGAGGCGTCGTGATTCGCTGTAGGCGAGGCTTCAGCCTCGCGCGATGATGCCGCGCCAAACCCGCGAGGCTGAAGCCTCGCCTACAGGACGAAGGACTTCCTTGCCGCCAACGCGTTCGTCCGCGTGACGCAATCGTGCTGATGATCGTTGACCAACCCCATCGCCTGCATGAACGCATACACCGTCGTGGGCCCGACAAAGGTCCAGCCGCGACACTTCAGATCCTTGGCCAACGCGACCGACTCGGGCGAGGTGGCCAGCGTCGCCAGCACGGCTGGCGTGAGCTTGCGTGGCCGCGATGAAGCCTTGGGTTCCCACCGCCAGAAGTATGCCGCGAGTGATCCGCATTCGTCGGTCAGTTCGCGTGCGCGCCGGGCATTGTTGAGCGTGGACGCGATCTTGCCGCGATGGCGAACAATGCCGCTGTTGCCCAGCAGGCGAAGAATGTCCGCCTCGCCCATCCGCGCCACCCGATCGATCTCGAAATGGGCAAAGGCCTCGCGAAACGCCTCGCGCTTGCGCAGGATCGTGATCCAGGAGAGGCCCGCCTGGAATCCCTCGAGGCAGATTTTCTCGAACAGGCGCCAGTCATCATTGACCGGATAGCCCCACTCAATGTCGTGATAGGCAACGTAGAGCGGATCCTCGCCGCACCAGCGGCAACGCGCGTCCGGCTTCGGCAGGCTTGGCATGGCGCAATTTAAGCACGAAGATAGCGGCATGAACGCTTCCCTGCTCGCCCGCGCCGGCGTCCTCGGCGCCGCACTGGCTGCCGTACCCACGCTCGCGGCCGACCTGCCGCTGTTCGACGCGCACATCCACTACAGCCACGACGCGTGGGAATCCACGCCGCCAAGGGAGGCCATCGCCATCCTGCGCAAGGCGGGCCTGAAGCACGCGGTGGTATCGAGCTCCGGCGACGACGGCACGCAACGCCTGCTGGCCGAAGCGCCGGACCTGATCGTGCCGTCGCTGCGCCCCTATCGCAACCGCAGCGAGGTCAGCACATGGGCGCGCGATGACACGGTCGCCACATTTCTGGAGGAGCGACTGCGCAACGCCCGCTACGCGGCCATCGGCGAGTTCCATTTATACGGCGCCGATGCCGACC
>JANMCS010000551.1:0-2872 GCA_031361405.1 Betaproteobacteria bacterium | reverse complement strand
CGAGGCTTCAGCCTCGCGGGTGCTACGCGAGGGCGTACCTGCGAGGCTGAAGCCTCGCCTACAGGTTCACCGGTTTGCAGGTTTGCAGGTTTGCAGGTTTGCAGGTTTGCAGGTTTGCAGGTTTGCAGGTTTGCGGGCTTGCGGGCTTGCGGGCCTGTGGGCCTGCGAATTTACGGGTTGGCGTCCTGCGCCCCGTCGCGCCACGGCATCACATGCAGCGCGTCGGTCAGGAGCGAGACGCGCAGCGCGGCGCCAACGGCGAGGTGGTTGCGCTCCGCCACATGCGCCGGCACCCGCAGCCACAGCGGCGCGGTCACGCCGGCGACGCGCAGCGCCACCGTCGTGTCCTCGCCGAGTGTCACGATTTCGGCCGCGATGCCGTCGACCGGATTTTCGCGTTCGCCGCGGGACGGGCGATCCACGCGATGCAGCAGCACGCCCGCCATCGGGATGCACCATGCCACGCGCGCGCCGACGGCAAACCCGGGAGGCACGGCGGCTTCCAGCATGTGGCCATGCCAGTCGAGTGCGAGTGCGCCGTCCCCGGCCGCAATCACGCGCCCCTCGAACACGTTGCGGACATCGACCAGCCGCGCCACCAGCGGATCGACGGGACGCGTCATCACTTCGCGCGGCGTACCCGTTTGCAGCGTGCGGCCGCGGTGCAGGATGGTCATCCGGTCGGCCAGCATCGACGCCTCGTCCAGATCGTGCGTCACCAGCACGATCGGCAGGGCCAGCGTACGGCGCAGTTCGGCCAGCTCGCGGTAGAGCTTCTGCCGCGTGACGTGATCCACCGCGGAAAAGGGTTCATCGAGCAGCAGGATCTGCGGATCGCGGGCCAGCGCCCGCGCCACGGCCACGCGCTGCTGCTGGCCACCGGAGAGGGCGCCCGGCTTGCGCCCCTCGAGCCCGTTCAGGTGGACGCGTTCGAGCAGCTCGTGGCCGCGGGCATCCCGTTCCCCCGGCGCCAGGTGCGACATCGCGGCGGTGACATTGGCCAACGCCGACAGGTGCGGAAACAGCGCGTAACTCTGGAAGACCAGACCCACCGACCGCGACTGCGGGCTGCGGTCGACTCCCGTCGCGGTATCGAACCACGTTTGCGCCCCACAACGGATGCGCCCTTCGTGCGCTCGATGCAGGCCGGCGATGCAGCGCAGGATGGTCGACTTGCCGCTGCCGGACGGCCCCACCAGCGCGAGCGTCTCGCCCGGTGCGCAATCGAGTTCCGCGGCAAGGGGAATGGGCGCGCTCTGCGCCAGGCGCACGTGCAGGCCGGGATGCACGTCAGGCATGGACCCGGTCGCGCGGTCGCGCCGTCGAATACGCGATGGCGATGGCCACCAGCGAACACGCCAGCAGCACCGCGGCCATTGTCGCGGCGCCACTGGCATCGAAAGCCTGCATGCGATCGTAGATCGAAATCGAAATCGTCTTGGTCGCACCGGGAATGCTGCCGCCGACCATCAGCACGACGCCGAATTCGCCCAGCGTATGCGCAAACGTGAGGACCATGGCGGTCAGCACGCCGGGCCACGCGAGCGGCAATTCGATGCGCCCGAAAATGCGCCACGGCGACATGCCGCAGCACGCGGCAGCGGCGCGCACATCGTCGGGGATGGCTTCGAACGCGCGTTGCATCGGCTGGATCGCAAAGGGCAGGTTGACAACGATCGACGCGACCAGCAGGCCCGCAAAGCTGAAGGCCAGCGTGCTGCCGGTAAGCGCTTCGAAGACACGACCCAGCGGCGAATCGGCGCCGAACGAGACGAGCAGGTAGAAGCCCAGCACGGTAGGTGGCAGCACCAAGGGCAGGGCCAGGGCGGCTTCGACCCAGCGCCGTCCCGCGAAACGACGCCACGCCAGGATGCGCGCCACCAAAATGCCAAGCGGCAGGAGGATCGCCACTGTGGCAGCGGCGAGCTGCAGCGACAGGACCAGCGCGGGCCAGTCCATCACCGCTAGGTGTCGGGCAACGTGAAGCCGTATTTGCGCAACACTGCGCGTGCTGCGGGCTGCTGCAAATAGGCAAAGAAGTCGCGTGCCACCGGGCCGGCGCGTTTGGTCAGGACCATGCGCTGGTGCAGCGGCGCATGCAGCGTCGACGACAACAGCACCGCCTCGCCCTTGCCGGCCAACGCCGGCGAGCGTGCGAGCGAATAGGCGAGGATGCCGCCCTGCGCCGCGCCGCTGGCGGCAAATTGCGCCGCCTGCGAAATATTCTCGCCCAGTGCAAGGCGCGATTCGACCTGTGGCCAGACGCCCGCCTTTTGCAACGCCTCGCGCGCCGCACGGCCGTAAGGCGCGTGTTCCGGGTTGGCGATGGCCAAGCGCTTCAGGCGACCATCCCGGGCGGCGGCGCCCAAGTCAGCCAGCGTCGCATCGCGCTTGAGCGGTGATCCATTCGGCAGGAACAGCACGAGACGGCCGGTGGCGTAACGCACACCCGCGTCCTCCGTGCGGCCTTCGGCGGCAAGTGCCTCGACATAGCTCTCGTCAGCGGACAGGAAGATCTCGAAGGGCGCCCCTTCGGCGATCTGGCGACGAAAATTGCCGGACGAGCCGAACGCGATGTTGAGCTCCTGCCCGGTGCCGCGCCGGAATGATTCGGCGATTTCCGTCAGCGCGAACTGGAGATCGGATGCCGCGGCGATATTGGGCGGCGGGGCCGCGGGAGCGTGCGATGCGAATGCAAGCAGCGCCAACGCAGCGCAGAACATCCGCAGATTGCTGCAGTAGGTCATGGTGATGCGGATGATACGCGACCTGCCGCATCCCATCGAAATGCCTGTAGGCGAGGCTTCAGCCTCGCGCAGCGCAGCGCGAGGCTGAAGCCTCGCCAACGGGGCCATCACCGCGCTGGAAACAA
>JANMCS010000266.1:0-5857 GCA_031361405.1 Betaproteobacteria bacterium | reverse complement strand
CTACAGCAGCGCCTCGCGAGGCTGAAGCCTCGCCTACAGGCCTACAGCAGCGCCTCGCGAGGCTGAAGCCTCGCCTACAGGCCTACAGCAGCGCCTCGCGAGGCTGAAGCCTCGCCTACTGGGACGTCGCGGGTGGCGCGGTCAACGGGGGGTCACGGCGCGCAATCACCCACGCGTTTCGCGCTGACCATCATCTCCACCGGCACGCCCGTGCCATCCCGCCCGGTCATCATCAGCGAGACCTTGCCGTCGTAGCGATCACCGCCCAGCAGGATGTCCGCCTGGCCAAGCGTGGACACCTGCTTGTCCTTGCATGTGATCTCGTAGGTCGCACGATCGGCCGTGCGCTGCACATTGGCCAGCGTGCAGCGGCCGGCAGGGCGCGGCAGGGTCTTCGTGGGGTCGGCGATATCCTTGGCCGAGATGCAGCCGCGCCCGGCCGGCACCACTTCGGATTGCCCATCCGCGGTGACGGTCATCACCAGTTCCCACATGCCCGGTTGCATCGGCGCGGCAATGGCAGGCACCGTTAGCGTTACCAACGCCAAGAGGGCAAGCGCCGGCAAGGTTGCAAACGCCACCAGGGCAATGCGGGCGGTCAGGGCGTGACGTTGGGTCATCGGCATGCAGACATCGAGTGGCGACCACCCGATGATACCTGTCGCATCGACCCGGTTGCGCAACCTCTTAGCGGTGCCGCGCATCCGGTCATCGTTGCTTCTCCACACGGCAGTTCACCAGCGCGCATCCGGACGTCGCTGTTACCCATGGATGCAGGCCAGCGGCGCGCCTTCGGTCATCCCGTAGGCGTGGCATCAGCCTCGCAGTGCGCCGCACGAGCCGCGCATGACAGTTGGCAATCATCCCAGCAACACCAGATTGTCCCGGTGGATCAACTCGGCCTCGTCGACATAACCGAGGATCGCTTCGATCTCGGTGGATGGTCGGCGCAGAATCCGACCCACTTCCTGTGCGCCGTAATTGACGAGTCCGCGCGCGACTTCGGTGCCGCCCGGCGCATAGACGCCGACCACTTCGCCGCGCTCGAACGAGCCTTCCACCGCCACCACGCCGATCGGCAGCAGGCTCTTGCCTTCGCTGACCAGCGCGCGCACGGCGCCGGCATCGAGCTGCAGCTTGCCGGCGAGTTGCACGTGATCGGCCAGCCACTGCTTGCGCGCCGCCAGCGACTGCGCCGGCGCGATCAGCGCGGTGCCCAGCGGCTGGCCGGCCGCCAATCGCGTCAGCACGTTGTCCTCGCGTCCGGAGGCGATGATGGTGGAGGCGCCCGATCGCGCGGCGCGCTTGGCCGCAAGAATCTTGGTCAGCATGCCGCCACGGCCGAGATGGCTGCCTGCACCGCCGGCCATCGCTTCCAGCGCGGGGTCGCCGGCGCGCGCCTCGTGCACGAAGCTGGCAGCAGGGTCCTTGCGCGGATCCGACGTGTAAAGGCCTTGTTGGTCGGTGAGCAGGATCAGCACGTCGGCTTCGATCAGGTTGGCCACCAGCGCGCCCAGCGTGTCGTTGTCGCCCACCCGGATTTCGTCCGTCGTCACAGTATCGTTTTCGTTGATGATCGGGATCACGGACAGCGCCAGCAACGTGCGCAGCGTGGTGCGGGCGTTGAGATAGCGGCGGCGATCGGCCAGATCCTCATGCGTCAGCAGGATCTGCGCGGTTTGCAAGCCAAACTTCGCGAATGCGGTTTCGTAGGCCTGGATCAAGCCCATCTGGCCCACGGCGGCGGCGGCCTGCAATTCGTGGATCGCCTTCGGTCGCGTGGTCCAGCCGAGGCGCTTGATGCCCTCGGCAATCGCGCCGGAGGACACCAGCACCACTTCGCGTCCGGCGACTTTCAGCGCCGCGATTTCCTCGGCCCAGTGGGCGACGGCGGCGTGATCGAGGCCTTGCCCGTCGTTGGTGACAAGGCTCGAGCCGACCTTGACGACCAGCCGCCTGGCGTTGGCGACGAGCATCGTCATGAGGACTTGCCTTCGCGCTGCGCGCGCCGGCATTCGCCCTTGGGGCGGCCCGGCGTGCTCATTCGGTATCCGTTTCCGTGGACTTGCGCGCGCGTCGCATCCGTACGGCCGCGGGCTTGACGACCACCGGCGCGGAATCATCGGCCGGCGCGTCGGGATCCGCGGCCATCGCATAGGCGGGCCGCGCGTCCAGCCATTCCTGGATGGCGAAGGTCAGCGGACGACAACCGTCACCACTGATGGCGGCGATGGCAAACACCGGTCCCTTCCAGCGATACGACTTGATGAATGCCTTCACGCGCGCGTCGCGTTCCTCTTCGGGAATGAGATCGAGCTTGTTCAGCACGAGCCAGCGTGGCTTGTCGTGGAGCGCCTCGTCGTAGCGCTTCAATTCCTTCACGATCGCGCGCGCGTCGTGCACCGGATCGGACGTGCCGTCGAGCGGTGCGAGGTCAACCAGGTGCAGCAACAGGCGCGTGCGCACGAGGTGGCGCAGGAAGCGATGGCCGAGGCCCGCGCCGTCGGCCGCGCCCTCGATCAGGCCCGGGATATCCGCGACCACGAAGCTCTTGTTCTCGCTGGTGCGCACGACGCCGAGATTGGGCGCGAGCGTGGTGAACGGATAGTCGGCCACCTTGGGCCGCGCAGCGGAAATCGCGCGGATCAGCGTGGACTTGCCGGCGTTGGGCATGCCCAGCAGACCCACGTCGGCCAGCACCTTCAATTCGAGCTTCAGCTTGCGTTGCTCGCCTTCTTCGCCCTTGGTGAATTGCTTCGGCGCGCGGTTGATGCTGGATTTGAAATGAAGATTGCCGAGGCCACCTTTGCCGCCGGCGGCCAGCAACGCGCGCGCGCCGTCCGCGGCGAGGTCGGCGATCTTGTCGCCGGTGTCGGCATCCTGGATCACGGTGCCCACCGGAACGCGCAGGATCACGTCGTCCGAGCTCTTGCCGTATTGATCGGCGCCACGGCCGTTTTCGCCGCGCTTGGCGCGATGGATGCGCGCATAGCGATAGTCGATCAGCGTGTTGATGTTGCGATCGGCCACTGCATAGACGCTGCCACCCTTGCCGCCATCACCGCCGTCGGGGCCACCGCGCGGAATGTATTTCTCGCGGCGAAACGAGGCCGAGCCATTGCCACCGTCGCCGGCGAGGACTTCAATGAGTGCTTCGTCGATGAATTTCACTGCGGTGTCCTTGCGTAGAGCACGAATCGTTCGGTGTCGTCGCCGCGCCGGCCGCCGCCCCACAGCGCAGTCCATCCAGTCGGGGCCGGGGGCGTGCCGTCAAGGCGGCCATACTGCACGAGCAGCGTGGGGCAATCGTGCCGTGGCGTGATTTCCTCGCGCACGGTCTTGATGCCCGCAAAATAGTGAAAGACCGCGCGCTGCGGTTCGCCCAGGTGCCGGCTCGCCACGCATCCTTGTGCCGGCAATTGCTTGGCGACATTTTCCACGGTCCAGCGATAACTGCGGCGCGAATCGAGATAGGGCAGCCAGATCGTGCTGGCGAGACCCCACACCAGCGTGACGCCCGCGGCCCAGTTGAGCAGTGTGCGTCGGTTCGAGCGGCGGGCCGGCCGCACCAGCATCACCCACAGCACCGTCAGTCCGACGGCCGCGAGCATCGTGCCGAGGTGGAACGAGGGTTGAAAGCCGATCTCGGTGTCGCGGAACAATCGCGCCACGCCGGGCGACATGCCGTGGATGTAGGAGTCGAGCCACACGCCCCAGAACAGCAGCGCGACGAGACCGAAGGTGAGGATGCCGAACCAATCGAGCGCCCCCGAGAGTCCGCGCTTCAGCGAGTCGACTTCCAGCGCGGCCAGCAGCGCGAGCGGGACCAGCAGCGGCAGCGCGTTGTGCAACTTGGACAGCGGCAGCAGCAGGAGGTGCGCGAAGATTACCAGCGCCAGCACGCCGGGCACGATGACGCCGGGTTGCGCAATGCCGCCGTTGAAATGGCGCAGGCGCAGCCACAGCATCCACGCCACCAGTGGCAACGCGGGGAACGCGAACCACAGGAGATTGCGCAGGTAGTACAGTGGATCGGCCGCATCGCCGCCGAAGCCGACCAGGTAGCGGCGCATCGACTCGCCATCCCACCACAGCTGGAGCAGCGCCGGGTCGCGCGCCTGCAGCGCGATCACCCACGGTAGTGACAGGATCAACGCAACGAATGCGGCCACGGCCAGCATGAGCGCGTAACCACGCGTGCGCCACGTGCTGCCCGCCACGGGCAGCAGCAAGGCGGTGACGACCAGCCACAGCGGACCCAGCAGGCCGCGGCCGAGAAACGCGATGCCCACGCCCAGGCCCAAGAGCAGTCCGCCGCGCAGCGGCGCGCGCAACCCGAGTGACAGCCCCCACAGTCCGACGGCTACGCCGACGGTGAGGAACAATTCCGGTGACAGCACATGCGCGCGGTCCCAGAACCCGACGCTGCCCACCAGGATCAACACGGGCAACCAGCGGAACGCCCGTCCGTTGAGCTCCCGGCTGGCGAGCGACGTGGCCAGCAGCGCGAGCGCCAGCGCCACGCCGGCGACGAGGCGCGCCGCGTTGTGCGGTTTCAATGGCGGCGAGAAAGCGGAGAGCGCCAGCGCGCCGCCGGCCCAGGCCAGTGGCGGAGTGCCGAGATAAGGCTCGCCGGCCAGCATCGGCACGACGGCGTCGCCGCGCGCGGCCATGTCCGCGGCCACGCCGATCGATACCGCGTCCTCGGTCTTCCACGGATCGTGTCCGGCCAGCCCGAGCGCCACCCACGCCACGCACAGCAGCACGAGCCCCAATTGCTTGAGGGCGCGAAACGGCCCCGACGGACTCAAGGATTCGAGGTCCGCGTCGGCGGTGGAGGAGGGCGTGGCGTTGCGCATGCGGGTGGCGATGGGTGGAAGCCTGCGACTTTACGCGCGACGAAAGAAAAAGGCAGCCGAAGCTGCCTTGATCCTTGCATGGCGCAGTGGCATCAGGCCGGGGTCGACGACCCGGTCTTGGTGCCGTAGCGCTGGCGGAACTTGTCGATGCGGCCTGCCGTGTCCATCACCTTCTGCTTGCCGGTATAGAACGGGTGGCATGACGCACACACTTCGATCTGCAGCGCCTTGCCGGCAGTGGATCGCGTGGTGAAGACCGTGCCGCAGCTGCAGGTGACCTGCACGTCGGCGTATTTGGGGTGAATAGCGTCTTTCATGGTGTTTCCCTTTCATTAACGGACCCGCTTGCCCGCGGTGATGGTGCTCGTGAGCGCGCTTTCCCGGATGCCGCCTTGGCCTGCAGCTTCGCAGTTGCCCAACGCGGAGAACCGCTGATTATGCCCGATTTGGTGCGTCGCAGCAACTCCCCGAATAAGTAGGGTCAGACTCCACTTATTCAGGGAATCGCATAGCCTAATAAGTGGAGTCTGACCCTACTTATTCGGGTGCGCGATCAGCCGCGCCGCATGCTCTCGAAGAACTCGGCGTTGTTCTTCGTGCCCTTGACCTTGTCCAGCAGGAATTCCATGGCCTCGAGCTCGTCCATCGGATAGAGCAGCTTGCGCAGGATCCACACCTTTTGCAGGATGTCGGGTTTGAGCAGCAACTCCTCGCGGCGCGTGCCGGAGCGGTTGACGTTGATGGATGGGTAGATCCGCTTCTCGGCCATGCGGCGGTCGAGGTGGATTTCCATGTTGCCCGTGCCCTTGAACTCTTCGTAGATCACGTCGTCCATCCGCGATCCGGTATCGATCAGCGCGGTGGCGATGATGGTGAGCGAGCCGCCTTCCTCGATGTTGCGCGCGGCGCCGAAGAAGCGCTTGGGGCGCTGCAGCGCGTTGGCGTCCACGCCGCCTGTGAGCACCTTGCCGGACGCCGGCACCACGGTGTTGTAGGCG
>JANMCS010000527.1:0-4613 GCA_031361405.1 Betaproteobacteria bacterium | reverse complement strand
CAAGACGCGCGCGCCGTTCTGGAAAAAAGAGGACACGCCTGCCGGCTCGCGGTGGGTGGACGCCCGCGTGTCCGACGCCGCCGCGGAAGAGCGCTGGGCTGGCGACGTCTGAGCCGACCGTAGCGATAAACCGGATTCGCGCCCGTCGATACCGACAACGACGGGACCATCATGCAACGGCCAGCCAGAGCCGGGTTGTACTTTGTCCACCAGGGGAGGATGTCACCATGTTGCCGAAGGAAATGCAGGATCCCGCCATGCGGCGGGTCATTTTTTCCAGCCTGATTGGTGCCACCATCGAATGGTATGACTTCTTCCTGTACGGCGTCGTCGCCGGCATCGTCTTTAACAAACTGTTCTTTCCCAACAGCGACCCGCTGGTCTCGACGATGCTGGCGTACACGACATTTGCGGTCGGCTTTGTCACGCGCCCTCTGGGCGGCGTGATCTTCGGCCACTTCGGCGACAAGATCGGACGCAAGAGCGTGCTGGTCACCACGCTGATGATCATGGGCGTGGCCACGTTCTGCATCGGCCTCCTGCCCACCTACGCGCAGATCGGCGTGGCGGCGCCGCTGTTGCTGCTGCTGATGCGGGTGCTGCAGGGCATCGGCCTCGGCGGCGAATGGGGCGGCGCGGTGCTGATGGCATTCGAGTACGCGCCCAAGGGCAAGCGTGGTCTCTTCGCCAGCATTCCGCAGATCGGACTCGCCATCGGACTGTGCCTGAGTTCCGGCATCGTCGCGTTGCTGGCGCAATTGCCCGAGGCGGACTTCATGTCGTGGGGATGGCGCGTGGCGTTTCTCCTGAGCGCCGTGCTCGTCTTTGTCGGCATCTATATCCGGCTGAAGGTGATGGAAACGCCCGAATTCACCAAGGTGCAGGCGGCGAAGAAGGAAGCCAATATTCCGTTCGTCGACATGATCACGACGTACCCCAAGAACGTGCTGCTGGGCATGGGCGCGCGCTACATCGACGGCGTGTTCTTCAACATCCTGGGCGTGTTCAGCATCGGCTACCTCGTCAACACGCTCAAGGTGCCCCGAACGACCGCGCTGCTCGGCGTGTCACTGGCGGCGCTGGTGATGATCGCCACCATCCCGTACTTCGGCGCACTGTCCGACCGCATCGGGCGGCGCAAGGTGTTCGCCATCGGTTCGATCGTGACGGGCCTGTCGTCGTTCTTCGCGTTCTGGCTGCTCAACAATGCCGGCGGCAGTCCCGCGCTGATCTGGATCGCGATCATCATTCCGTTCGGCATCTTCTACGCCTCCATCTACGGCCCGGAGGCGGCGCTGTTCGCGGAACTGTTCGATGCGCGCGTGCGCTACAGCGGCATTTCCTTCGTGTACCAGTTCTCCGGTATCTTTGCGAGCGGCATCACGCCGATCATCGCGGTGGCGCTGCTGGCGCAGGGTGGCGGACAACCATGGCTGATCTGCGCCTACGTGATGTTCGCGGCCGTGGTCAGCGCGGTGTGCACGATGATGATGAATCCGGTACCGGCGGGCGAAACCGCTGCTTGAGGACGAGGCCATGAGCACGAAAGGGGAAGTCACCCGCACGACGCTGGCCGTGCTCGCCATCGGCGCGCTGCTCGGCGTGTCGTTCTGGATCGTGCGGCCGTTCCTGGCCGCGCTGATCTGGGCCACGATGATCGTGGTGGCGACGTGGCCGGTGCTGGTGTCGCTGCAGCGCCGGCTGGGCGGGCGGCGAGCGCTCGCCATTGCCGTGATGACGGTGGCGATGCTGCTGGTGTTCGTGCTGCCGGTCGGGGTTGCCGTCCTCACGCTGGTGGACTATTCCGACGAAGTCGGCGCGTGGACCAAGTCGCTGCACGATGTCGCCATCCCGCCGCCGCCAAAATACATCGAGGATCTGCCGGTCGTGGGCGACAAGATCGGGGCCGCGTGGCGCGACGTTGCCAGCGAAGGGTGGCGTGGCCTCGGTGCGAAAGTGCAGCCGTATGTCGTCCTGGTCGTGCAGTGGCTGGCCAACCAGGCCGGCTCATTCGGCGTGCTGGTCGTGCAGTTTCTGCTGACCATCATCATCACGGCCGTGCTGTATGCCAACGGCGAAGTGGCCGCCGCGGGCGTGCGCCGGTTCGGGCGTCGCCTGGCGGGCGACCGCGGCGAGCAATCCGTCACGCTCGCGGGGCAGGCGATCCGTGGCGTGGCGCTCGGCGTGGTCGTGACGGCGCTCGTGCAGTCGATCCTGGGCGGGCTCGGCCTGGCGTTGGCGGGCGTGCCGTTTGCCGCGGCCTTGACCCTGCTCATGCTGATGCTCTGCCTGGCGCAGATCGGCCCGCTGGTGGTGCTGGTGCCGGCAGTGATCTGGACCTTCTGGATCGGTCATAGCGGATGGGGGATTGCGTTGCTCATCTGGACGGTCTTCGTCGGCACGCTCGACAATTTCCTGCGCCCGTACCTGATCAAGAAAGGCGCCGACCTGCCGATGACGCTGATCTTCGCCGGCGTGATCGGCGGCCTGTTGGCGTTCGGACTGCTGGGCATCTTTGTCGGACCCGTCGTGCTGGCGGTCACCTACAAGCTGCTGGAGTCGTGGGTGGGCGAAGTGGATGACCCCGTGCACCATCAGGAAGACAAGGCAACTGGTAAGACCACTTGACCAGTAACAACACACTGCCTACCATCCTCGTGATTTGACGATCGCCGCCGCGGCGACCGACCGTGGTGGATCGACGCCAACATGGATTTCAACGACCGCTTGCAATGGCCTCCGGCACTGCACTGATCGCCATCGACTGGGGCACCACGTCGATGCGCGCCTATGCGCTGGACGCGGCGGGCGGAATCGTCGCCACCCGCGCCGCGCCGCGCGGCATCCAGCAGATTCGCGACGGCGGCTTCGCTGCCGCGCTCGCCGACTTGCTGGGCGACGACGCCGAGTCCACCGTGCCGCGGCTCGCATGCGGCATGGTCGGCAGTCGCCAGGGCTGGATCGAGGCGCCCTACGTGCAGTGCCCGGCGCTGCTGACCGCGCTGGTCGACGGCATCGTCACCACACCTGGCGGCGCGCTGAAGATCGTTCCCGGCGTCACCACGCGCGACCCCAATGGCGTGCCCGACGTGATGCGCGGGGAGGAGACGCAGCTTGCCGGCGCGGTGGACGCGCGCGAGTCGCGCGTGCTGGCCGCGCTTCCGGGCACCCATAGCAAATGGGCCTGCGTCGAGTCCGGCCGCATCGTCGACTTCATGACCTTCATGACCGGCGAATTGTGGAGCGTGCTGCTCGCGCACAGCATCCTCGGCCGCCTCGCCGCGCCCTCGCCGGCGCCCGGGGTGCCCGGCGCCGCCTTCATTCGCGGCGTGAAGCGAGGCCTCGGTGCCGGCGGGCTGGGTCACGATATCTTCGGCGCGCGCACACTCGCGCTGATGGGCGAACTCGCCGATCATGAAGTCGCCGACTGGCTCTCCGGCGTGCTGATCGGCCGCGAGATCCGCAATGCGCGCACGTGGGCGCAGCGCCACGGCTACGATGCCTCGCGGGTGCGGCTGATCGGCGACGACGCGCTGGTCGCGCGCTACGTGGCCGCATGTGGCGAAGCGGATATTGCAGTGGAGCGTGCCGACGGCCAGGCTGCTGCCGTCGGTCTCTGGCGCCTCGCCGTGTTGGCGGAGTTGGTGCAACCCTTGTCCTGAAATGCCGCTGATGCCCATGTCCTCGCTGTCGTCCTACCTCGACCCGCTGCCGCTCATTGCGGTGCTGCGCGGCATCACGCCGGAAGAAATCGGCGGCGTGGGTACCGCGCTCGCGGGCGCCGGCTTCCGCGTGCTCGAAGTGCCGCTCAACTCGCCGCGCGCGTTCGAGTCGATCCGCATGCTGGCCGCGACGCATCGCGCGCATTGCCTGATCGGCGCAGGCACGGTGATCGACGTGGCGGATGTAGCCCGCGTACGCGAGGCCGGCGGGCGCGTGATCGTGATGCCGCATGCGGATGCTGCCGTGATCCGTGCCGCCAAGGCACAGGACATGCTGTGCGTGCCCGGCGTGGCCACGCCCACCGAGGCCTTTGCCGCACTTGCGGCCGGCGCGGACGGGCTCAAGATGTTTCCCGCCGAAGGCATCCCGCCCGCGGCGTTGAAGGCGTGGCGCGCGGTGTTGCCGCGCGGCACGCTGGTCTTTGCAGTCGGCGGCATGCGGCCGGATAATCTCGGCGACTACTGGGCGGCCGGCGCGTCGGGATTCGGCACCGGCTCCAACCTGTACAAGCCGGGTGCTGATCCGGCGGTGGTGGCGCAGGTCGCCGCGGCGTTTGCCGCCGGCATCCGCGCGCTGCCCAAGCGCTGAGCGTGGATGTGTCGTCGTGAATGCATTGATTGCCAACCCTGCGGACATCGTCGCCATCGGCGAGCCGATGATCGAATTCAACCAGGCGCGCTCCACCGATGCCGCCACCTACCTGCAGGGCTTCGGCGGCGATACGTCGAACATGGCCATCGCTGCCGCGCGATTGGGTGCGCGCGTGGGCTATGTCACGCGCCTGGGCGACGATGCGTTCGGACGGCTGCTGCTCGACCTGTGGGCGCGCGAAGGCGTGGACGCCTCCGGCGTGGCCATCGATGCCGATGCCGCCACCGGCGTCTATTTCG
>JANMCS010000508.1:0-3509 GCA_031361405.1 Betaproteobacteria bacterium | reverse complement strand
GCCTGCCGCAGGTTCTTGACCTCTTCCTCGTCGATCCACAGGTCGGCATCGCGCGTGACCCGGAACTGCGAATAGCTGACCACCTCGCGGCCAGGAAACAGCTCGTCGAGATGCGCGTGGATCACCGACGACAGCATCACGAAGGAATGATCGTCACCGGCCACCTCCCCCGGCAGCTTGATGATCCGTGGCACCACGCGCGGCGCCTTCACGATGGCGATGCCCGTGTCGCGGCCGAACGCATCCGGACCGGAAAGCTCGACGATGAAGTTGAGACTCTTGTTGACCACCTGCGGAAATGGATGCGCGGGGTCGAGCCCGATCGGTGTCAGCAACGGCCGCACCTCGCGCGCGAAAAACTGCGCGACCCACGCGCGCTCGGCGGCCGTGAACTCCGTGCGCCGGCGCAGGCGCACGCCTTCAGCTTCAAGCGCCGGCAGCACCTCTTCGTTCAGCACCCGGTACTGCTGCGCGATCAAGCCACGCGCTTCCTCGCCCACGCGCGCGAAGAGTTCGCGCGCCTCGCCGGACGTCATACCCGGCGGCGCCCCCTTGGCGCGCAGCAGCTCCTTCAGACCGGCGATGCGGATCTCGAAGAATTCGTCGAGATTGCTGCCGACGATGCACAGGAAACGGAGGCGCTCCAGCAGCGGCACATCGGCGTCGGCCGCCAGCGCCAGCACGCGCCGGTTGAAATCGAGCAGCGAGAGCTCGCGGTTGATCGGCGCGACGGCGGGCGCGTTCAAGGCGGTTGGCGCCGCCTCCGCGGCAGCGGCAACGCCGGGTCGCATCATGGGTAGCTTGGCAACGGAATCCATCAGTCTGGCGGGCGCGCGTGACAGTGCGGTGACAGGCGCCGTGGCAGCGTCAGCCGGCGGCAGACAAATGCAGCCAGAGGCACCTGCCCTTGGTATCGCGCTCGAGTGCATCCAGGTACGCGCCATGCGCCGCGAGTTCCGCTGCGGTGGGCGCGAGCACCGGCAACGGCGTGCGCAGCGCATCCCGCATTCGCGGCGCGGCCGCGTCGCGGCGCTGCGGGGTGCCCGCGCCCATGTCGATCGTCAGCGAATCCTGCCCCCGCGTCAGCGCGAGATAGACCTCGGCCAGCAACTGGGCATCGAGCAGCGCGCCGTGCAGCGTGCGGTGCGCGTTGGACACGCCCATCCGCTCGCACAAGGCGTCGAGGTTGTTGCGCTTGCCGGGAAACGCCTCGCGGGCCAGCGCCAGCGTGTCGGTCAACGCCGCATACATCGTGGCGCAGGCCGGTTGCCCGAGGCGCGCGAACTCGGCGTCGAGAAAGCCGATATCGAAAGGCGCGTTGTGGATGACCCACTCCGCGCCGCGCGCGAACTCGACGATCTCCGCCGCCACGTCGCAAAACTTCGACTTGTCGCGCAGATCGTCCCAGGTCATCCCGTGCACCTGCGTGGCGCCGGCATCGATCTCCCGCTCCGGATCGCAATACAGATGCAGGTTACGGCCGGTGGGACGCCGATCCACCAGCTCGACGGCGGCGATTTCGATGATGCGATGCCCGAGCTTGGGATCAAGGCCGGTGGTTTCGGTGTCGAGGATCAGCTGCCGCATGCGTGATTTCAGCGCCGGTATTTCTGGATGGTGGACTGGATTTCCTCGATCGCGTGCTCGATCTCATCGTCGGTCAGGTCGCGCTGCGAACCCTTGCGGTCGGTGAGCGTCAGCGTCTGCTCCAACTGCGTCTGGAACTCGCCCAGACCCAGCGTTTCGGTGATCGTGGTCGACTGCTCGTCGGTCAGCGTCTCCGGACCCCAGCGGACGACGATCGCCGACAGGTTGTCGCCGTCGGCGCCGCCACGCTTCTCGCCTTCGCGCATCATCTTCGGCGCGGTCGTGAGGATGGGCGTGGACGTGAGCCAGGTGGCCACCTCGCGCTGGTCGAAGACGCTCCACAGGCCGTCGGTGCACATGAAGATGATGTCGCCGTTGCGCAGCGGCGTACGCCGCGACAGGTCGATCACCGGATCCACAAGGCCGCCCAGGCAGCTGAAGATCTTGTTGCGATCCGGATGCGAGACCACTTCGTCGGCGCCGATGATGCCCTGATCCACGAGGTACTGCACCTTGGAGTGGTCCTTGGTCGCGCCGATGAGCCCGCCCTGGCGAAACAGGTAGAGCCTTGAATCGCCGACGTGACCCCAGTACGCATGGCCGGCCTGCACGATGCAGCACACGCAGGTCGTGCGCGGCGTCTCGAGCATCGAGAACTGATTGGCGTAGGAGCCGAGCGCGGCGTGCGCGCGCACCATCGTGTCCTGCAGGAATTTCAGCGGATTCTTGAGAATCGGCTTGGCCTCCTGCTGGAAGCGCTCGATGAAAAGGCGCACCGCAATCTGCGCGGCGATTTCGCCGCCCGCATGGCCGCCCATGCCGTCCGCCACCACCAGCATCAGCGTATCGCGGCTGAACGTGTAGGCAATGCGGTCCTGATTGACTTTGCGTGAGCCCTTGCGCGACTCCTGGAAGATCGTGAAGCGCATCCTTACTGCCTCGACTTAGGGCCTGTTAACGCTATGAACGCAAGCGCGAGCGGATGGCATGGGGCGCCAATCGCGGCAGCCGACGACGCCAAGACTGGAAGTCTTGGCTAGGAGAGCAACAAAGAGTGGCGCCCCATGCCACCCGCTCCCTTCGGGTTGCTGCCAAAAACACCCCGCGCCGCGTTGCGAATGCTCACCAGGTACCCGACCTGGCTTCACACTCGCGCCTTGCGCGGGATGTTTTTGGCCCTGCAACGCGTTTGCGTTCATAGCGTTAACAGGCCCTAAGCTCGTACGTCCGAGAACAGGAATTTCTTGAGGTTGCCGAAGAACGTGAGCTTGCGCCTGGTCTGGGGAATCTCGCGAATGGCCTTCTGCAATGCGAACACGCTCTGCGGACGTTCCAGCGGATCAAGGCGCAGGCACCAGTCGATCACTTCGAGGATGTTGTCCGAATACTGGCCCGCCCAGATCTTCTTGGCGGACACGAGGTGATCTTCCTGCACGCGTGCATCGGCGGCCTGCGGCGCGAAGGCGGCGAGGCAGGCGAACATCGACGCGCCGACGCCGTAAACGTCGGTCCACGGGCCGAGGCGATCGGGATCGCGGTATTGCTCGGGCGCGGCAAAGCCCGGCGTATACATCGGCGCGAGCTTGGGCTTGGCGCTGGTCAGCGTCTGCCGCGCCGCGCCGAAGTCGAGCAGCACCGGCGTGCCGTCGGTGCGCAGGTAGATGTTGGCGGGCTTGATGTCGAGGTGCAGCAGCTTGTGCGTGTGCACTTCGCGCAGGCCGTTCAGCAGATGCATGAACACGTGCCGCACCAGCCGCTCGGACATCTGGTCCTGACGCATCTGGATCTGTTGCTGCAGCGTGCGCCCGCGCTCGTAGCGCATCACCATGTACACCGTTTCGTTGGCGCGGAAGAAATTCAGCACGCGCACGACGTTGGGATGGTTGATCTTGGCGAGCGCGCGGCCTTCCTCGAAGAAACAC
>JANMCS010000500.1:0-3727 GCA_031361405.1 Betaproteobacteria bacterium | reverse complement strand
AAGGCGATGGTGAAGCGCACGCCCGCCACGCGCGAACGAATGCTGTCGTCGACGTAGCGCACGATCAGCGCATCGGTGAATGGAATGGCGCCGAACACGAACGCCATGAACGCGATGGCCACGACGTAGAACATCCAGCCTTCGGCGTGGACCGCCAGCACGAACAGTGGAATCTGCATCAGCACCATGCCGAGGAACAGGCGCTTCAGCGGATAGCGGTCGATGGCGCGACCCACGATCACCTGCGCCAACGAGGCCACCGTGTACACGAGTCCCAGCAGCAGGCCGAGGCGCGCCGGATCGCGCGTGACGGCCTGCATCCTTTGCGCCAGCAGTTCACCATTGCCGTTGGTGGTGAAATTGAACAGCAGGCTGCCGCACGTCGACGTCAGCGTGAGGATCAACACGACGCGCGCGAGATCGTGCGCCGAGTGCTCCGCCTGCTTCGGTACGCGCTTCGACGGCGCCGTCGCCTCGTCCGGCACCACGCGCGCGAACACGACGCCCAGCACGAATGCGGCGATGCCGGGCACGACAAACGCCATCCGCCAGCCGAAGTACTTGATGATGAAGCCGGTGAGCACGGCGGCCGCGGCGATGCCGAGATTGCCGACCAGTCCGTTCAGGCCGATCACCGCGCCGGGACGCGTAGTACTCTGCACGAGCATCGGAATGCCCACCGGGTGATAGATCGCGGCGAATGCGCCCATCAACGTCAGCGCAGCGGCGAGTTGCCACGCGTTTTGCGTGGCCGCGGCAAGCAGGCACGTGGCGCCGATGCCGAAGAAGAACACCAGCATCATGGCGCGGCGTCCCCACAGGTCGCCCAGGCGGCCCGCCGGCAGCGAGCCCAGGCCGAACAGCAGGAACGCGCCCGCCGCGTAGGGCATCAGGTCTTCCCAGCGCGCGAAGCCGAATTCGATGGCGATGGTACCCACCGCGGCCGCGAAGACCAGCAGCACGAGGTGGTCGAGCGCGTGGGCGAGATTCAGCAATGTCGCGGTGGCGACACTATGGCCGGCCAACGGGTGGGCGGTGGTGCTGGCGGAGACGGCGGGCGGCGACATGGCGGGCGAAGAATGCGCAAAAGGTCGTAAACGTGGAATTATGGACGTCCTTGGCGCCGATTGTATTGACGTTTACGTAAACGTCAATTAACGTGGCGCCACGCACTCCTGCGAGGAATAGCCGTGAACGACCTGTCCCAACGCCAGCCGCTCGTCTACAAGCCCGTGCACAAGGTGCGCTTCGTCACCGCCGCCAGCCTGTTCGACGGCCACGATGCGTCGATCAACATCATGCGGCGCATCCTGCAGGCCTCGGGCTGCGAGGTGATCCACCTCGGCCACAACCGCTCGGTGGAGGAGATCGTCAACTGCGCGTTGCAGGAAGATGCGCAGGGCATCGCGATCTCGTCGTACCAGGGCGGGCACGTGGAGTTCTTCAAGTACATGCTGGACCTGCTGCGCGAGCGCGGCGGCGCACACATCAAGGTATTCGGCGGCGGCGGCGGCGTGATCGTGCCCGATGAAATCCGCGAGCTGCACGACTACGGCGTCACGCGCATCTTCTCGCCCGAGGACGGGCAGCGACTGGGCCTGCAGGGCATGATCAACGAGATCGTCGCGGCCTGCGACACGGACCTCACCGCCACGCTGCCCGCCTCGCTGGACGCGCTGCGCACCGGCGACCGCTTCGTGCGGCAGCAGGCGCTGGCGCGGTTCATCACCGGCCTCGAAAACGGCAAGGTTCCGGCGGCGCTGCGCACCAGGTTGATGGCGGCGGCGGACGCCACCAGCGTGCCCACGCTCGGCATCACCGGCACCGGGGGTGCCGGCAAGAGTTCGCTCACCGACGAGCTGGTGCGTCGCTTCCGCCTCGACCAGAAGGACGCGCTGAAGATCGCGCTGATCTCGATCGACCCCTCGCGGCGCAAGTCCGGTGGCGCGTTGCTGGGCGACCGCATCCGGATGAACGCCAACGAACATCCCAACATCTTCATGCGCTCGCTGGCCACGCGCGATGCCGGCAGCGAAATTTCGAAGGCGCTCCCCGACGTGATCGCCGCGTGCAAGGTCGCGGGCTTCGACCTGATCATCGTCGAGACGTCGGGCATCGGCCAGGGCGACGCCGCAATCGTGCCGCTGGTGGACACGTCGTTGTATGTCATGACGCCTGAGTTTGGCGCCGCCAGCCAGCTCGAGAAGATTGACATGCTGGATTTTGCCGACTTCGTCGCCATCAACAAGTTCGACCGCAAGGGCGCGCAGGACGCGCTGCGCGATGTGCGCAAGCAGTTCCAGCGCAACCGCGAGGCGTGGACGACGGCGCCGGATGCGATGCCCGTGTTCGGCACGATGGCGTCGCGCTTCAACGACGACGGCGTCACGGCGCTGTACCAGGCAGTCTCGGCGAAGCTGGCCGGGCATGGACTGAAGCTGGCGCCGGGTGCGCTGCCGACGGTGACCACGCGGCAGTCAACCGTCCAGCATGTGATCGTGCCGGCGGCGCGGTCGCGCTATCTGGCCGAGATCGCTGACGCGGTGCGCGGCTATCATGCGTGGGCGTCGAAGCAGGCGCGGGTGGCGCGCGAGCGGCAGGCGCTGCGGCTGTCGCAGCAGATGCTGTCGGGCGAGGGGAAGACCCATGCCAACGATGGCGTGGCCGGCGCCTTGAAGGCACTGGAGACCGAGCGCGATGCCCAACTCGACGCGCGGGCGCGGAAGCTGCTGGATATGTGGCCGCAGACCAAGGCCGCCTACAGCGGCGACGAATACGTGGTCAAGATTCGCGACAAGGAAATCCGCACCACGCTGACCACCACGTCGCTGTCGGGCACGCGCGTACGCAAGGTGGCGCTGCCGCGTTTCGAGGACGACGGCGAGATCCTGCGCTGGCAGTTGCTGGAGAACGTGCCGGGCAGCTATCCGTTCACCGCGGGCGTGTTCGCGTTCAAGCGCGAGAATGAAGATCCAACGCGGATGTTCGCCGGCGAGGGCGACCCGTTCCGCACCAACCGCCGTTTCCACCTGCTGGCCGACGGCATGCCGGCCAAGCGGCTGTCCACGGCCTTCGATTCGGTCACGCTGTACGGCAACGATCCGGCGCTGCGCCCCGACATCTACGGCAAGGTCGGCAATTCGGGCGTGTCGATTGCCACGCTCGACGACATGAAGGCGCTGTACGCCGGCTTCGAGCTGGCCGACCCGACCACGTCGGTATCGATGACGATCAATGGCCCGGCGCCGACGTTGCTGGCGATGTATCTCAACACCGCCATCGACCAGCAGCTGGATAAATTCCGCGCCGACAACAAGCGCGAGCCCACCGACGACGAGGTCCAGAAGATCCGCGCGTGGACGCAGACCACCGTGCGCGGCACCGTGCAGGCCGACATCCTGAAGGAAGACCAGGGCCAGAATACCTGCATCTTCTCTACCGAGTTCTCGCTGAAGGTGATGGGCGACATCGCGCAGTATTTCGTCCAGCACAACATCCGCAATTTCTACTCGGTGTCGATCTCCGGTTATCACATCGCCGAGGCCGGCGCCAATCCGATCTCGCAGCTCGCATTCACGCTGTCCAACGGCTTCACGTTCGTCGAAGCCTACCTGGCGCGCGGGATGAACATCGACGATTTCGCGCCCAATCTGTCGTTCTTCTTCAGCTACGGCATGGACCCGGAGTACACGGTGATCGGCCGCGTGGCGCGGCGCATCTGGGCGGT
>JANMCS010000464.1:0-7625 GCA_031361405.1 Betaproteobacteria bacterium | reverse complement strand
GCCGCCCGCGATCACGCGGCGGGGCGTGGCCCGGTCGTTCCAGGCCATCAACCTCTTCAACGACGATACGGCGCTCGACAATCTCGTCGTGGCGTTGCCGGCGATGCGCGCGCGTTCGTTCGACGCGTGGCGCGATCGCAGTCGGGACAGTGCGGCCGAGGATCGCGCAGCAGCTTTGCTCGAGCGCGTAGGTTTGCGCGGACGCGAGCGGGTGCGGGCGAAGGATCTGGCTTACGGCGAGCGGCGCGCGCTCGAGATCGGTCTCGCGCTGGCCACGTCGCCGCGCATCCTGTTTCTCGACGAGCCCACGTCGGGGCTCGGTGCCAACGGCACCGCGCGGCTCACCGCGCTGGTCGCCGAGCTGAAACGCGATCTCACGCTGGTGATCATCGAGCACGACATGCGCTTCCTGTTCGGCCTCGCCGACACCATCAATGTCATTCACTGGGGCCAGGTCATCGCGCGCGGGACGCCTGCAGAGTTGCGCGACAACGACTGGGTGCAGCGTTCGGCGCTGGGAGCCATTCCATGCTGAAGGTGCACGGCATCGACACGTTCTACGGCGAGACGCAGGTGCTGTTCGGCGTATCGTTTGAAGTGGGCGCGGGCGAAATCGTCGCGCTGCTGGGGCCAAGCGGTGCCGGCAAGACCACGTCGCTGCGGTCCATCCTGGGGCTTACCCCCGCGCGACAAGGCGTCATCACCTTTGGCGAGCGCGACATCACGCGGCTGGCCACGCACGAGATCGCGCGGGCAGGCGTGAGCTGGGTGCCGGACGACCGTCGCGTGTTTCCCACGCTTACCGCCGCGCGCAACCTCGCCATCGCGCGCAAGAAGACCCCGTTTCGCGGCTATGACGAGGACGAATGCTGCGCGATTTTCCCCGCGCTGAAGCATCTGCTGCCGCGCGAATGCGAGAACATGTCGGGCGGCGAACTGCAGATGGTGTCGATCTCGCGTGCGCTGGTGGGCGCGCCGGGGCTGGTGCTCTTCGACGAGCCCAGCCAGGGCCTGGCTCCCAAGGTCGTGCAGGATGTGATGCGCACCGTCGTCCGACTCAAGGCCACCGGTGTCGCGTGTCTCGTCGTCGACCAGAATGTGCGCACCGTGTTGGACATTGCCGACCGCGTCATCGTGCTGCATGCTGGCCGCGTGGTGCACGAAGGCACCGGTGCGGCGCTACGCGACGACGCCTCGGCGCGACTCAACCTTGGCTTGGCGGCATGAGCGCCGCGCAGCGCCGTTCGGGGGACGATCCGTGGCGGCCATGAGCAAGCCGCTGCTACACGTAGATGGCCTGGTGAAGCGCTACTACGCACCGGGCTTGCCGCGTCGTCCCACGTTCACGCTGTCCGCCGATTTTCGCGTCGATGCGCCGCAGACGATCGGCGTGCTCGGCCCCAACGGGTCCGGCAAGACCACGCTGTTCGAGCTGATCACCGGCAGCAATTCGCCCACGTCCGGGCGCGTGCTGGTCGATGGTCGCGAAATCCATCGCGTGCGCTTCGACGAACGCGATCGCCTGGCGATCCACTATCACCAGTCATACCAGGTACGGGCGTTCCGCCGCACGCGTCCCGCGTTCATGATGGAATCGGCGGGGCGCACGCGGCCGCTGGTGCATCTCTTCGACGAGCCGCAGTTTTCCGTGCAGGACGGCTATATCGGCTTCATGCTCGATTTCTTCGCGCGTTTACGACGTGAAGGCCACGTGGTGGTTCTGTGCGTGCACCCCAACGAGCCGTTTCACCTCGAGATCCTGCGGGAAGCCTGCGATCGCTTCGTCTTCGTGCAGAAGGGCGGCATCAGCGAATTCGCCTCGTTCGAGGCGCTGGCCGTCGATCCGGGCGCGCGCGCCTACCTGGGCGCGCTGGCGCCGCCATTGGCGGCTTGATACGTGGCGCTGTGCGAGGCTGAAGCCTCGCCTACAGGATCTGTCGGAGCGTGATCGTTCCGTAGGCGAGGCTTCATCCTCGCGCAGCGCCACGCGAGGCTGAAGCCCCGCCCAGATTCGCTCCGTGCCTAGACGCGCGCGCCGGGCGCCAGCAGCGCCTGTGTTTCCGGATGCCGCCGCATCCACGCGCGCACGAACGAGCATTGCGGAATCACCTTGAAGCCGTTGGCGGCAGCGTAGTCGAGCATCGCCTCGACCAGCGCCCCGGCGATGCCGCGGCCTTCGAGCGCCGGCGCCACTTCCGTGTGCACCAGGTGCAGCGTGTTGCCAAGACGCTGATACATGGCTTCGCCATGCATGCCATCGACGATGGTTTCGAAACGATGCTGGTCGAGGTTATGGACGATATCGAGCGGCGGCGCGGCATCTTGCATCGAAGGGAACCTGTAGCGAAACCACGAAGGCTTCGATTGTAGCGGTCTGCACGGGCACGCACGACTTGCGGACCAGGCATGGCAACGCGGCGCGGTACCATGCCCGCGGGACGCCCACCGGCCAATGCCAATGTTCGACATCTCCTTGCGCTCGCTCGACTGGGGCACCCTCTACGTCGCGAGCGAATGGGCGGTGCGCCTGGGCGCCCTGTTCTATGTGCCGCAACGCCGTCCGCCCAATGCGGCGCGGGCCTGGTTGCTGCTGATCTTCTTCCTGCCGTGGGTGGGCTTGTTCCTCTACCTGCTGATCGGTCGCGCGTACCTGCCGCGCCGCCGCCTCGACGTGCAGCGCCAGATTTACGACCTGATCCGCACCGTTGCCCCACGGCCCGCGCAGTTCGACGCCGGTGTGGCACACACGGTGACGCCGGAGCTGCTGCCCGCATTGCGGTTAGCCAACCAGCTCTCCGAGTTTCCGGTGATCGGCGGCAACCGGTTCGACCTGTTGCCCGAATACGACGCGGCACTGGTCCGCATTGCGGCCGATGTGGACGGTGCGCAGCGCTTTGTGCACATGCTGTTCTATATTTTCGAGGACGATGCCGTTGGTCGCCACATGGCCGACGTGCTGGCCCGCGCCGCGCGCCGCGGTGTCAAGGTGCGCGTCTTGATGGATGCCATCGGCTCGCGGGCGGGATTGAAAGGGCTGGCGCCGGGACTGCGCGCCGCCGGCGTCGAGGTGATCGCCGTGATGCCGCTACGCCTCTGGGGTCCCAACGCGGCGCGCTTCGACCTGCGCAATCATCGCAAGATCATCGTTGTCGACGATGTTTCCGCATTCTTCGGGTCGCAGAATATCGTCAGTCCGCACGCCAACAAGGGCATGGTCAACGAGGAAATGCTGGTGCGCGCCACGGGTCCGATCGTGCGCCACCTGCACGCCGTGCTGCTGGGCGACCGCTATCTCGAAACGGGCGACTTGCCGCCGGAGTCGAACAACCTTGATCCGCAGTTGCCGGTCACCACCGCGACGGGACTGGCGCAGGTGGTGCCGAGCGGTCCGGGGTACAACGAAGGTACGGCCGAGGCGGTGATGATCGCGCTGATGTATGGCGCGCGAACGCGCGTGGTGCTGACGTCGCCCTACGTGATTCCGAGCGAGCCATTCCTGATCGCGATGTGCAGCACCGCGCGGCGCGGCGTGACGGTGGACCTGATTGTGGATCAGGAGTCGAACAAGCCGATGGTGCAGCTCGCCCAGCAGTCGTACTACGACGCGATGCTGAAGGCCGGCGTCAACATCCACCGGCATACCGGCAGCTTTCTGCACGCCAAGCACATGAGCGTGGACGACGACGTGGCGCTGATCGGCTCGTCGAATCTCGACATCCGGTCGTTCGCGCTCAACGCCGAAGTGAGCGTGCTGGTCTACGACCGCGCGGTGGTGGCGGCCTTGCGCGTGATCCAGGAGGGCTATCTTGCGCACACCAACCAGGTGACCACCGCGGAACGGCGGGCGCTGCCGTCGCGCCGACGCGCGCTGGAAAACCTGGCACGGCTGACCGACTCGCTGTTGTAGCGTACCGTTTTCGTCGCGCTGGCAAGGTCCTTGCGAGTGCTTGCTGCATTCCAAGGCCCAGGCATCGCCGGTGATGCGATGCGCGATAACTGTCGCGCGTCGGCACAGGTTGCCGCAAATCAACGAGCGCAACGTCGTGCCGCTGCCTTCCCCTCCGCATGTTGCCGTACCCAATCGCGCCAGCGCCGCGCAACCGGCCGGCGCGCCGCGCGTGCGCGAAGTGGCCTTCGTGCGCCGGGTTTATCGCCTGCGCGTCCTGGGTCTCGGCTTGGGCATGTTCTGCGTGGCGCCGGTGTTGTGGTTGCAGGGCAGCGGATGGTGGTGGTTGCTGCTTGCCTGCAACGGCCTCGTCTGGCCGCACGTGGCCCGCCGCCTGGCCGAGCAAAGTTCAGCACCGCGCCGTGCCGAGGAACGCAACCTGATGGTGGATTCGGCGCTGGGAGGCATGTGGATCGCCGTGATGCAGTTCAACCTGTTGCCGAGCATGCTGTTGCTGACGATGTTGGCGGTGGACAAGATCGGCGCGGGCGGCCCCCGCTTCATGGTGCGCACGCTGGCGTGCCTGGTTGCCGCATGCGTCGCGACTTCCGCGCTGCTCGGCTTTCCTGTGGCACTGGCCACGCCAATGCCGGTAATGCTGGCCTGCCTGCCGTTGCTGGTGGTGTATCCGCTTGCGATCAGCCTGGCCAACCATGCGTTGGCCAGCCGCATCGTGCAGCAGAACCGTCGCCTCGACGAACTGGGCCGTACCGACGACCTCACCGGACTTGCCAATCGCCGGCATGGACTGGCCGTGGCGGAGGCCGAGTTGATAAGGGCGCGCGAAACGGGGCGCCCCGTGTCGTTGATCCTGCTCGACCTCGACCACTTCAAGGCCATCAACGATGTGCATGGACACCTGGTTGGTGACGACGTGCTGCGCGGCGTGGCGCAGGCCTTGCGCCGAAGCAGTCGTGGCGGCAGCGACACGCCAGTGCGCTACGGCGGCGACGAGTTCATCCTGATCCTGCCCGACACCAATCTGGATGGCGCGGAGGAAACTGCGGCGCGCATCCGCGCCCATATCGAAGGCCTTGCGTTCGAGCGCCTGCCGCAGTTGCATTGCACGTTGAGCCTGGGTGCGGCGCAGGTGTCGCCGCGTGCCGAAGATCTCGAAGGCTGGATCCAGCGGGCGGACCTCGCGTTGTATGCGGCGAAGTCCGCAGGTCGTGACAAATTCGGCGCCGCGAGCGCCGTGCGGGTAGCGTGAACCTCAGGTGTTGCGCGGGGGCCGCCGACGTGGCGGCGAGCGATCAAAAAATCTGGACGCGCGACGCGGTCATCCGCAACCGAAGAGCATGCCGCAGCCGCGACCAGCCATCGTAGAGATGGGCGCCAATGGATGCCGCACGATAGCGCAGCACCGACCAGGCATGCGGATCGCGGTCCTGCAGCAACTGCGCATGTACGATCATGCCGGCCACACCCATCAGCATGGTGATGCCTCCAAGCAGGCTGAGCGGCGCCACGGGCCCCACCAGTGCGAGGATGAGACCCAGAACGGTGGCAATGCTGAATGCAAAAAGTCCTGCAAGGATCCAGTGGGTTGTCATCTTCGTCTCCGTCAGTGGGCACGTGCCGTTCGTTGCGGGAGTGCCAGGTGGCGTGCATGCGCAAGCGATGGAGTGAATGTAGGCGCCCGGCGCGCACGCCGGCGATAGTCGTATTGCGCATACCGGCGTCGGCGACCGTCCGACAGCGCGCGGCGCGGGCCACCACGGCGCTGGAACGGGCAACAACGGCGCTGGAATTCAGCGCGCCGAAGCCAGCAACTGCTTCATGCGCCTAAGGTCGTAGCCATCGCGCTGTGCCTCGTACTCCTCGATCAGGTCGACCAGCTCGTCGAAGCGGCGGCCGCCCGGCGTGCCGGGATCGGCCAGCATCAGGTCTTCGAGTTCATCCAGCGCCGCCGCGTAGGCGGCTTCAGAGTTGAGGCGGATGGGATCGAGCAGGTGCGACATGGCGCCTCCGGGGCGGGTGGAAAGGTCCACCCAGCATCGGACCACGTGCCGTCGGCGTGCCATCGGCCATCCGGCCGACGCGGGGGCTACGGCAATTGAATCTTGCCGCCGCCCATGCCGCCGCCCAGGCCACCGGCCAAGGCGCTGGCCGTGCCGGCGGGCGGCACGATCAGTCCGGAGGATTGCTGCCGGCGCATTTCCTGCAGTTCGCGCATCGTGCGCTCGATACCGGTCTTGGCGGATTCGCCATACTTCTCGACGGCCTCGGCCAACGTTGTCGCTTCGATGTCGAAACTCACCGGCAAGGCCCCCATGTTGGTCATGATCTGCGCTTCGCCGGTGTAGATCGTCGGGCGGGCGGCATCGGGAGTGCCATCGGCGCTGATCGGCGTCATCAGGCGAATGGTGCCGACGCGGCGATCGGTGACAATTTCCTCGCGGTAAAGCGAAGTGGCGTCCATCGTGGCGTCGGGGTTGCGTGGATCGGCGGGCATGACAGTCCTCGAAAGCAGGTAGACAATCCATCATTCTAGTGCACGTAGGGGACCCGTTTCACCGGACGCGGACATTGCGCCGGCCATGCGTGAACGATGCTGTAAATTGTAACCGGCGGGCACTACTGTCAACCCCGGGTTGTCTTGGCCGTTGAACAGTCACACGCGTTCCGGTTTGCACGGGGCCAAGGGTGCGCGCCGATGTCGCGCAACCAGCAGGGGGGAAGTCGATCATGAACAGAATCGCGTTTGCCGTGGTTGCTGCCGCCGCAGTGGCGGCTGGCGGTGTTGCCGACGCTCAAAGTCGATCCGGGAGCGGGGGTGGAAACGGATCCGCCATAGCAGGCGGTGGCGGCGGCATGGGCATGGCCCATGGCGGGGGTGGCGAACGCAATGCGTCGGGCGGTGGTGCCTACGCGAGTGGCCATCGTGGCGGCGCAGCAACCGCTTCGGGTACGGTCGGTTATCGTGGCGGTTACGCGGGCGGCGCCTACGCCGGCGCACCGGCCAACCGCGGCGCGGTGCCCAACGTGGGCTATGCCGGCAATCCGGGCAATCGCGGCGCAGTCGCCAATGGCGGCTACACGGGCAATCGCGGCGCAGTCGCCCATGGCGACTACGCAGGCAATCGCAGCACCGCCCCCAATGCCGGATTTGCGGGCAGCCGTGCAGTAACCGCGCCCGGCAACGCCTATGCGGGCGTCCCTGGCTATCGCGGACCCACCAGCAACGGGGGTGCCAACTATCGGGCCGAGGCCATCGGCCAGGCCAACATCGCCGTCGCTCCCAATCGCTACGGGAGCAACACTTACCCCGCCGGTGGCGGACAACGCGGCGGCAATGCCGGGGCGATGGTCGCCGGCACGTCGAGCGGTCTTCAATCCACTGCCTGGCAAAACAATGGCCGCGGCGGTGGCGGCAATAGCGGCCAATGGTCCGGCGGTGGCGGCAATGGCGGCAATGGCGGCAATGGCCAATGGTCGGGCGGCCGCGGCGGCAATGGTCAATCGGGCTGGAACAACGGCGGGCGCGGTGGCTGGAACGGCAACTGGAATGGCGGCCGTCCCGGTTGGAACAACGGCGGCTGGAATAATGGCTGGCACGGCGGCTGGAACGGTGCCTGGCGTCCAGGTTGGGGCGCAGGCTGGGGCTGGGGTTCGGGCTGGCGCGGCAGTTGGGGTTGGGGGCCTGCATGGGGCTGGGGCGCCGGCTGGGGCCCGGGCT
>JANMCS010000426.1:0-6161 GCA_031361405.1 Betaproteobacteria bacterium | reverse complement strand
CTCGGTAACGATCGCATCCGTGTGCTGCGAGCCATATTGCGCGATGTGCGTCATTGCCTCGTCGAGCGAATCGACGATGCGGATGGCCAGGATGGGCGCCAGGTATTCGGCGTACCAGTCGTCCTCGGTGGCGGCCTTCATTGCCGGGACCAGCGCGCGCGATCGTTCGCAGCCGCGCATCTCGACGCCCTTGGCGACGTAGATTGCCGCCAGCGGCGGCAACACCCGCGCCGCGATCTCCGCATGCACCAGCAGCGTCTCCATCGTGTTGCATGGCGAGTAGCGCTGCGTCTTGGCGTTGTCGGCAATGTTGATCGCCATCGCCACGTCGGCCGCGGCATCGATGAACACGTGGCACACGCCGTCCAGATGCTTGATCACCGGCACCTTCGCATCGCGGCTGATGCGCTCGATCAGGCTCTTGCCGCCGCGCGGCACGATCACGTCGACGTGTTCCTCGTCAGTGATGAGGCAGCCCACCGCCGCGCGGTCAGTGGTGGCCACCACCTGTACCGCTTGCTCGGGCAGTCCCGAAGCGCGCAGGCCCTGATGCACGCACGCGGCGATGGCGCGATTGCTGCGGATGGCTTCCGAGCCGCCGCGCAGGATCGTCGCGTTGCCCGACTTGAGGCACAGGCCGGCTGCATCTGCAGTCACATTCGGTCGCGATTCGTAGATGATCCCGACCACGCCCAACGGCACGCGCATATGGCCCACCTGGATGCCGGACGGGCGGTATTCAAGATCGGTGATCGCGCCTACCGGATCGGGCAGCGCGACGATCGCTTCCAGGCCCACGGCCATCGCCTCGATCGTCTTGGGCGTGAGTGTCAGCCGGTCGACGAATGCGGCATCGTGTCCCGCAGCGCGCGCAGCGGCAACATCGTCGGCATTGGCGGCCAGCAATGCCTTGGCATCGCGGCGTACCGCGGCGGCCATCGCCAGCAGCGCGCGATCCTTGGCGGCCGAGTCGGCACGGGCAAGCTCCCGCGCCGCCGCGCGCGCAGCCACGCCGACAGCCCGCATGTAAGCGGTCACGTCGTCGGTTTGCGCAAGCCCCGGCACGTTGAGGTTGGTCATGGACGTATTCTAGCGCGCCGCCCATTTCGCCTCCGCTGGCGCCATGAATTCCTGTAGGCGAGGCTGAAGCCTCGCGAGAACAGGGGCCGGCGGCGCGGCAGAACGATGGTGCCTGCGAGGCTGAAGCCCCGCCTACAGAGTTGTCCGAGGTTTCCCCGGCACCAGCGTCCGCACGCCGTTTTCCGCGCCCAGCAGGATCACATCGGCGCCGCGGCGCGCGAAGAGACCCACGGTGACCACGCCGGCGATCTGGTTGATCGTCGTCTCGAGCGCCACCGGATCGGAGATCTTCAATCCACTGACGTCGAGGATCAGGTTGCCGTTGTCGGTCGTGAAGCCCATCCGCCACGCCGGTTGGCCGCCCAGGTACAGCAGCTCGCGCGCGACATAGCTGCGCGCCATCGGGATCACTTCCACCGGCAGCGGATACTTGCCCAGTACCGGCACCAGCTTCGACTGGTCGGCAATGCAGATGAACCTGGCGCCCACGGCCGCGACGATCTTCTCGCGGGTGAGCGCGCCGCCGCCGCCCTTGATCATCGCGCCGTGCTCGGTCACTTCGTCGGCGCCGTCGATGTACACGGGAACGCGGTCGACGTTGTTCAGTTCCTCGACGTCGATGCGATGTCCTTTGAGCAATGCTGTCGACTTCTCCGAACTCGACACCGCGCCCTTGATCCGGTGCTTGATCTTCGCGAGCTCGTCGATGAAGAAATTGGCGGTGGAGCCGGAACCCACGCCCACCCACTCGCCGTCGACCACGTAGCGGATCGCCTCGCGTGCGACCGCCTGTTTCAGTTCGTCCTGAGTCATGCCGGTCGCCGCGTCCCGCCGCTATTTCTTCCGTACCGGCGGCAGATCCGTGCAGACACCTTCGAAGGCTTCGGCGGCGAGACCCACCGATTCGCCCAGCGTGGGATGCGGATGGATGGTCTTGCCGATATCCACCGCGTCGGCGCCCATCTCGATCGCCAGCGCCACTTCGCTGATCAGGTCGCCCGCGCGCGTGCCGACGATGCCGCCGCCCACGATCCGATGCGTCGTGTCGTCGAACAGCAATTTGGTGAAGCCTTCGTCGCGGCCGTTGGCGATCGCACGTCCCGAAGCGGCCCATGGGAAGAGGCCCTTGCTGACCTTGATGCCCTTGGCCTTGGCTTCTTCTTCCGTCAGGCCCACCCACGCGATTTCCGGATCGGTATACGCCACCGACGGAATCACGCGCGCGTCGAAGAACGATTTTTCACCGGCGGCCACTTCGGCGGCCACGTGGCCCTCGTGCGTGGCCTTGTGCGCCAGCATCGGCTGCCCGACGATGTCGCCGATCGCAAAGATGTGCGCGACGTTGGTCCGCATCTGGTTGTCCACCGGAATGAAGCCGCGATCGGTGACCGCGACGCCCGCCTTGTCGGCATCGATCTTCCTGCCGTTGGGGCTGCGTCCCACCGCCATCAGCACCAGATCGTAGGGCTGCGGTCCCGGTGGCGCCTGCTCGCCTTCGAACGTGACGTGGACGGCATCTTTCTTCGCTTCCACCGCCACGGTCTTCGTCTTGAGCAGCACGCGATCGAAGCGATGCTTGTTCATCTTGTCCCAGACCTTCACCAGGTCGCGGTCGGCGCCCTGCATCAGGCCGTCGAGCATTTCCACGACGTCAAGCCGCGCGCCCAGTGACGAATACACCGTGCCCATCTCCAGCCCGATGATGCCGCCGCCGACGATCAGCATGCGCTTCGGCACGCCGCGCAGTTCCAGCGCGCCCGTGGAGTCGACAATGCGCGGATCCTCCGGCACGAACGGCAATTTGATCGACTGCGAACCGGCAGCGATGATCGCCTGCCTGAACTTGACGACCTTCTTCTCGCCAGTGGTGTTCTGTGCGGTGCCGTCGGTCACGTCCACCTCGACGTGATACGCGTCCAGGAATTTGCCGACACCGCGCACCACCTCCACTTTGCGCGACTTGGCCATGCCACTAAGCCCGCCGGTCAACTTGCCGACGACCTTGTTCTTCCAGCCGAGCAACTTGGCGAGATCGACCTTGGGGGCTCCGAAGGCAATGCCGTGTTCACCCAGTGCCTGCGCTTCATCCATCACCGCGGCCACGTGCAGCAGCGCTTTGGACGGAATGCACCCGACGTTGAGACACACGCCCCCCAGCGTTGCATAGCGCTCGACCAGCACTGTCTTCATGCCGAGATCGGCCGAGCGGAAGGCGGCGCTGTAGCCGCCGGGACCCGCGCCCAGCACCAGCATGTCGCATTCGATATCGGCCTTGCCCGAGTACGTGGTGGCACCCGCAATCGGCGCGGCAGGCGCGGCAGGCGCGGCAGGCGCAGCCTTGGCTGGCGCCGGTACGGCCGCTGCGGGCGCTGGTGCCGCAGCCGCCGGCTTTGCGTCGCTGTTCCCGGCGGCCTCGAGGATCACGATCAGCGTGCCTTCGCTGACCTTGTCGCCCAATTTGACCTTCAGTTCCTTGATCACGCCGGCCACGGGCGTGGGCACATCCATCGTGGCCTTGTCGGATTCGAGCGAGACCAGTGAATCTTCCACCTTCACCGTGTCGCCCGGCTTGACGAAGATCTCGATGACGGGAATGCCCTTGAAATCCCCGATGTCGGGAACCTTCACCTCGACACTGCTCATAGCATCACCCGCCGCATGTCGGTGAGCAAGCCGCCGAGGTAGGCCGTGAAGCGCGCGGCCTGCGCGCCGTCGATCACGCGATGGTCGTACGACATCGACAGCGGCACCATCAGCTTCGGCACGAACTCCTGGCCGTTCCACACGGGTTTCATCGCGGTCTTCGACACGCCGAGGATCGCCACTTCGGGCGCGTTGATGATCGGCGTGAACGCGGTGCCGCCGATACCGCCAAGCGAGGAGATCGAGAAGCATCCCCCCTGCATGTCGGCGGGGCCCATCTTGCCGTCGCGCGCTTTCGCCGAAAGCTCGCCCATTTCCTTCGCGATCTGCAGCACGCCTTTCTGGTCGGCGCTCTTGATCACCGGCACCACGAGGCCGTTGGGCGTGTCCGCGGCAAAGCCGATGTTGTAGTACTGCTTGACGACCAGGTTGTCGCCCTCGATCGACGAATTGAAATCGGGGAATTTCTTCAGCGCCGCGACCGAGGCCTTGATCAGGAAGGCCAGCATCGTGATCTTGAGGCCCGATTTCTCGTTTTCCTTGTTGAGCTGCACGCGGAAGGCTTCGAGTGCGGTGATGTCGGCTTCGTCGAATTGCGTGACGTGGGGGATCATTACCCAGTTGCGCGCCAGGTTGGCGCCGGAAATCTTCTTGATGCGCGACATCGGCTTCACTTCGACCGCACCGAACTTGGTGAAGTCCACCGTGGGCCACGGCAACAGGTTGAGCGCGCCGCCGCCGACAATGCCGCCACCAGAAGCGCCGGCGCCGGCGGATGCCGCGCCGGACATCACCTGCTTGATGAAATTCTGGACGTCCTCCTGCAGGATGCGCCCACTCGGGCCGGTGCCGGTCATGCGGCTCAAGTCTGCGCCGTGCTCGCGCGCGTACTTGCGCACCGACGGCGACGCATGCGCGGCCTTGAACGCTTCGGCAATCACCGGCGCGGCGGGGGGCGTTGGGGGGGCAGCAGCAGGTGCGGCGGGTGTGGCCGCAACGGGCGCCGCAGCAGGTGCCGCAACGAGCGCCGCAGCAGGTGCCGCGGCCGGCGCGGTCGCCGGTGCTGGCGCCGCAGCAGGACTGGCCGCCGCTGCCGCACCGGTTGTTTCGAGCACCAGGATCAGCGTGCCTTCGCTGGCCTTGTCACCGAGCTTCAGTTTCATCTCGCGCACGACACCCGCCGCGGGGGATGGCACATCCATCGTCGCCTTGTCCGACTCGAGCGTCACCAGCGAGTCCTCGGCCTTCACCGTATCGCCGACCTTGACGAAGACTTCGATGACCGGAATTTCCTTGAAATCTCCGATGTCGGGAACCTTGACTTCAATCGTGCTCATGGGCTTCTTTCAATCGAGTGCGGGGGCGGCCAGCGGGATCACACCGTCCACGGTGCCGGCTTGTCGGGATCGAGTCCATACTTCTTGATCGCTTCGGACACCTTCGCCACCGGAATCGTGCCGTCGTCCGCCAGCGCCTTCAGTGCCGCCACCGTCACATAGTGGCTGTTCACCTCGAAGAAGCCACGCAGTTTTTCGCGCGTATCGGAACGGCCGAAGCCGTCGGTACCCAGCACGACATAGCGCTGCGGCACCAGCGGCCGGATCTGCTCGGCGTAGAGCCGCATGTAGTCGGTGGTCACGATCACCGGTCCCTGCGTGTCCTTCAGGCACTTCTCGACATGCGAGACCTTCGGCTTGTCCGCCGGATGCAGTGTGTTCCACCGCATCACCGCGTTGCCTTCGCGCGCCAGCTCCGTAAATGAGGGGCAGCTCCAGATATCGGCATCGACCCCCCAGTCCTTTTTCAGCAGGTCGGCCGCCGCCATGGCCTCGCGCAGGATCACGCCGGATCCCATCAACTGCACGCGCGGCGACTTGCCCTTCGCTTTCTCGCCATCGCGCAATTTATACATCCCTTTCAGGATGTCGGCCGCTGCGCCTTCCGGCATCGCCGGGTGCGTGTAGTTCTCGTTCATCAGCGTGATGTAGTAGTACACGTCTTCCTGTTCGGCATTCATCCGGCGCAGGCCGTCCTGGATGATCACTGCCACCTCGAACGCAAACGTCGGGTCCCACGAGATGCAGTTGGGCACGGTGCCGGAAATAAGGTGCGAGTGGCCGTCCTCGTGCTGCAGGCCTTCGCCATTCAGGGTCGTGCGGCCCGCCGTCCCGCCCAGCAGGAAGCCGCGCGACCGCATGTCGCCGGCGGCGTACGCGAGGTCGCCGATGCGCTGGAAGCCGAACATCGAATAGAAGATGTAGAACGGGATCATCTGCACGCCGTGCGTCGAATACGCGGTGGCCGCGGCAATCCAGTCGCACATGCCGCCGGCCTCGTTGATGCCCTCCTGCAGGATCTGGCCGTCCTTGCTTTCCTTGTAGAACATCAGCTGGTCGGCATCCTGCGGCGTATAGAGCTGGCCCTGCTGGTTCCAGATG
>JANMCS010000400.1:0-2153 GCA_031361405.1 Betaproteobacteria bacterium | reverse complement strand
CAGCCTCGCGAGCCACCCAGCGAGGCTGAAGCCTCGCCTACAGTTTGGGCGACAGTCTTGCCGGCCAAACGAAAACGCCCCGGTCGCAACCGGGGCGTCTACGTGACGCACGCGTGTTACTTCGCCGTCGACTTCGGTTCGGTTTCGACGACGGCCACTTTGACCTTGCCGTCGAGGATATCCTTCTGCTTCGCCGCCACCTTGGCCTGGATGTCCTTCGGCACCTTCGCCTCGAACGTGCCGA
Organism: Betaproteobacteria bacterium; assembly: GCA_031361405.1. GTDB lineage: Bacteria > Pseudomonadota > Gammaproteobacteria > Burkholderiales > Casimicrobiaceae > VBCG01. The sequence goes on along the minus strand of JANMCS010000400.1, from coordinate 1,909 downwards.
GTTTCGAGAGCTCCGAACCTTTGAACTTCATCGTCGAGTACTGGCCGTAGTCTTCCGCCTTGAACTTGCCGGCCTTGACCGCCTTCAGCGCCGTGTCGATCGTGGGTTCCATGTTCCACAGCGCCGACGACACCACCGTATCGGGATACTGCGCCTGCGTGTCGATCACGTTGCCAATGGCGAGCTTGCCTTTCTCCTTGGCCGCATCCGACACCCCGAAGCGCTCGGCATACATCACGTCCGCGCCCTTCTCGATCATTGCAAAGGCCGCCTCCTTCGCCTTGGGCGGATCGAACCAGGAGCCGATGAACGTCACGTAGAACTCGACTTTCGGATTGGTCTCCTTGGCGCCTGCCATGAACGCGTGCATCAGCCGGTTCACTTCAGGAATCGGATAGCCGCCGACCATGCCGATCTTGCTGGTCTTGGTCATGCCACCGGCGATCATGCCGGACAGGTACGCCGGCTCCTGGATGTAGTTGTCGAACACCGCGAAGTTCGGTTCCTGCGGCTTGCCCGACGAGCCCATCAGGAACGACACCTTTGGATAGTCCTTGGCCACCTTGCGCGCCGCGGCTTCCACCGCAAACGATTCGCCAACAATGAACGTGTTGCCCTTTTCGGCAAACTCGCGCATCACCCGTTCGTAATCGGCGTTGGCCACTTTCTCGGAGAAAACATATTCGATCTCGCCGCGCTCCTTGGCGGCATTGAGCGCCTTGTGAATGCGGCTGACCCATTGCTGTTCAACCGGCACCGTATAGATAGCGGCCACCTTGGTCTTGGTCTGCGCCTGCGCGAGCGGCGCACCCGCGCCCAACGCCAGCGCCAGCGCCAACGCGGTCAGCTGCAGCATTACACGTCGATTCAACATTGCCTCATTCCCCGGAAAAGTTGTGATCCGCTAACCGTCGTTGCACCACGGTGGTGCTCCGCCGATGCCGCAGTACCGCGATCCTCGATTGCGGCACTTCTGCAATCGTACATCACCGGCGGGGCACGGATACGTGCTCGTTGCACCCCGTGGAGGCTCCGCTGGTGCGTACCCCATGGCTTCCCTCCCTGGTGATACGTCGCGCTGCCCCACACCGCTGTCCCACACCGAATTGCGGGACTCTCCGACAGTTCGATTGCGGTTGTACACAACATGATATCGGGAACATCATTTCAACGAAAATCGTGGCGGATTCTCATGGCACCATTCTCCCCTGCCACTCCACTGTTCCAGAACCTGCGCGTTGACGCCGATCACCGATGAACATGACCCGCTGGTGGGATCTGATCAGGAAGTCGGTACTCGCTTGGATCGATGATTACGCGCCCAGCATGGGCGCGGCCATTGCGTATTACACGGTGTTCTCCCTCGCGCCGCTACTCGTCATCGTCATTGCGGTTGCCGGATTCGTCTTCGGACAGGATGCTGTACGCGGAGAAATTGCCGCGCAGCTGGGCGGCCTGATCGGTCAGGACGGCGCCCGAGGCGTCCAAGGACTCATCGAAAGCGCCAGCAAGCCGGCGGAAGGAATTTTCGCCACCATTATTGGCGTTGTGCTCCTCGTCATTGGTGCAACGACAGTGTTCGCCGAGTTGCAAAGCGCGCTTGACCGCATTTGGCGCGTACCGGTTGCGCCTACGGAAAACGGAATTCTGAGCCTGCTGCGTACACGGCTCTTCTCCTTCGGCATGGTACTGGGTCTGGGCTTCCTGCTGGTGGTGTCGCTGGTGGCAAGCACGGCGCTGGCCGCGCTGGGATCCTGGTGGGGTAGCAGCTTCGGTGGTTGGGAATTTCTGCTGCAAGGTGTCAACTTCACTGTTTCCCTTCTCTTCATCACGCTCGTGTTCGCAATGATTTACAAGATCATGCCGCGGGCTCCCATCGCCTGGGACGACGTGTGGGTCGGGGCGGCCG
>JANMCS010000396.1:0-8648 GCA_031361405.1 Betaproteobacteria bacterium | reverse complement strand
CAGGCGCAGGTTGGCCAGCGGGTCGCCATCCACCAGCAGCAGGTCGGCGAGAAAACCTGGACGCACCTGCCCCAGTTCGTGGCCCCTGCCCATGATCGCGCCTCCCCATTGCGTGGCGCCGACGATGGCCTCCATCGGCGTGAAACCCAGCAGGTCGACGAAGAACGTGAGGTCGCGAGCGTTGTTCCCGTGCGGATTCCACTTGAAACCGTAATCACCGCCGGGCAGCACGCGCACGCCGCGCCGTTTCAATTCGATCATGCAGGCGATGGTGAGGTCGAGATCGCGCTGGATGCGCGCCTTCATCTCGGGCGAGGACGGCAACCCGAAATGGCCGGACTCGTGCAGGCGCGTCCAGGTGACCGACAGCGCAGGTGCGACAAACACGGTGTCCTTGTGCGCCTCCAGCAGGTCGAGGCTTGCCGCATCGGCACAGGTGGCGTGATAGATCACCTGCACGCCGTTGCGCACGCAGAGCTTGATCGAATCCGCGCTGCGCGCGTGCGCGGCCACCACGCAATCGTGCGCGCGTGCCACCTCGCAGACCGCTGCAACCTCGGCCTCGGTCATCGTGGTGCGCGCCGACGGCACATTGGGCGTGGACGTGTCGCCGGACGGCACGATCTTCAGGACATCCACGCCTTCGCGGCACGCCTCGCGCGCGGCGCGGCGAAAAGCGTCGGGGCCATCGCAGGGCAGCGTGTACATCGCCTCGCCCGGATCGAGATGCAGCTGGCGCAGGTCGCCCACCCCGCCCGTGACCGTGAACTGCACACTGGCGGCCTTCGTGCGCGGGCCCGGAAACTGGCCGCTGTCGATGGCGTTGCGCGCCACGATATCAAGGCGTGGCTTGGTGGATGCTGCGGAAAAGCACGACGTGAAACCCTGGTCGAGATAGAGCTTCGCGTGCTTCAGTGTCAGCAGCAGGTGCTCCTCGACCGGGATGGCGTGGAATGCAAACGGCGTGGCCTGGTCAACGAAAGACAGATGCGCATGCGGCTCGATCAGACCCGGCATCAGCGTGGCGCCATGACATTCAATCACCTGCGCATCGGCACGCACCGGCATTTGCCGCGTCGGCGCGACGGCGGCGATCCGGTTGCCATCGACCCGCACATCGCCGGCATACGGCGCTGCGCCGGTGCCATCGAGGATCATCGCGTTGCGGAAGTGAACGGCAGTCATGACTTGCGAGTGTGCGCCAGTATCCGGTCGATGCCCTGCTCCAGCGTCGTGGTTGGCACGATGCCGAGCAGCGCCTCGATGCCGTCGTTGACCAGTCCCCATGCGGCCGGCGGCGTGTGCGCCGCCACCGGCGTGGCCACGAGATCGGGAAATCGGGTCTTGAGATGCGCCATCGCATCGCGCACATGACGCTTGTCGCCGACGACATTGACCACGGCGCAGCGCGGCAGCGGCCGCTCGATCGCGCGCACCAGTACCGCGGCTGCATCGTCGATCCAGGTCCAGTCCATCGCGTCAGGATAATCCGGAAACGCGATGGCGCGCTCGCCGGCGGCCGCGCGCTCGATCAGCGCCTGTACTTCCACCCAGCCGCGCACGCGACCCGGGCCATAGACGTACCCGAAACGCAGGCCGAGATACGCGGGTGCATGGGGTCGCGTGCTCATCGCTTGCGCCAGGTGTTCGCTGAAGGCCTTGGTGGCGCCATAGACGTTGCCGGGCGCCAGGCGCGTGTCGTCGCCCACGCGCCCCAGGGTGGGACCGACGGCGGAAATGGAACTCGCGTAGATCACCCGTGAGGTGCGCGCCGTCTCGGCCGCCGTGAAGATGGCGGCCGTGCCCAGCGCGTTGAGGCGGGTGGCGGCCACCGGATCGCGCTCGCCCGCATCGGTGAGTCCCGCGGCGAGGTGCACGATCGCGTCGGGTTGCAATGCCGCGAAGAGCGCTGCAATGGCGACGGGATCGCTGGCATCGAGCGCGGCGTCGGCCCCGGGCAGTATATCCGCGGTGGTGACGCGATGACCTGCGGCGCGTGCCTGCTGCGCGAACGCCGCACCCAGGAAACCGCAACCACCGGTGACCAGGACGTGGGTCATCAGTACTTGATGACGCCGAGCCGCTTGAACGCGTCGTGGATGCGCTCGGCATACGCATTGAACGACGGATACTCGCCCAGGTGCGCCGGTCGTGGCCGCGGCAGGTCGATGACGATTTCCTCGACGATCCTGCCGGGATTGGGCGACATCACCAGCACCCGGTCGGACAATCCCACGGCCTCTTCGACGCTGTGCGTGATGAACATCACCGTCTTGCGTGTTTCGAGCCACAGCAATTCGAGATCGTGGCGAATCTGGGTGCGCGTGATCGCGTCGAGCGCGCCGAAAGGCTCGTCCATCAGCAGGATGGATGGCTGGTGGATCAGTGCGCGGGCAATCGACACGCGTTGCCGCATGCCGCCCGACAATTGTCGCGGATAGCGGTCGGCGGCATGCGCGATGCCTATCTTCTGCATCAGCGCCAGCGAATCGGCGCGCCCCTGCTCCAGCGGCAAGCCGCGGATCTGGTGCTGCAGCAGGATGTTGTCGAGCGCGGTGCGAAAATCGAGCAGCAGGTGATCCTGGAAGACGACGCCCACATCGGTCTGCGGCTTGTCCAGCTTGACGCCATCGATCAGGATCTCGCCGTCCGTGGGCGGCGTGAGTCCCGCCGCGATCAGCATCAGCGTGCTCTTGCCGCACCCCGAAGGCCCGATCAGTGACACGAACTCACCACCCGTGATCGAGAACGACACGTCCTCGATCGCGGTGAACACGCCATCCTTGCCGGGAAAGCGCTTGGTGACGCGGCGCCCCTCGATGGAAGCGCCGCCCGACACGCGCACCGGCGCAGTCGTGACGGCGGGTGCGGTCAGCATTTTGGCGCGTTGGCCGGCAGCAGGTCGTTGGTGTAGTAGTCGGTCACCGGCTTGGCGGTGGGCAACTCGAGATACTTGGTCAGCAACGTGTACGTGGTGGCCCAGTTCTGCTCGGGCACGCGGCCCAGCGAGGTGGCGCCCGGCGCGCATACCAGCTGCAGGTCGACCTGGAGCTGCTTCAGGATCTGGTCCTTGGTTGCGGCGGGATAAAGCTTGGCCACGGCCTCAGCCGCCGCCTCGGGATTCTTGCGCGCAAGATCCCACCCTTCGAGGCTGACCGCGATGAATTTCCTGAAGAGATCGGGATCCGCCGCGATGCGCTCGTCGCGCGCGATCACCGACAGGCCGATCGTGGGCACGCCCACGTCGCGATACATGATGTCGACGACCTTCTGGCCGCGGTCGCGCAGTTGCACCGACTGGAAGTCGGCGCCGCCGAGGATGGCGTCGACCTTCTTTTCGAGCAGCGCGCCCACGAACGCGGACGGATCGATGTTGATCACCGTGAACTTGGCGGGATCGATGTTGTTGGCCGACAGGATCGCGTTGAGCAGCGTGGTCTGCGCGGTGCCCGACTGTACGGCCACGCACTTGCCGAGCAGGTCAGACGGCTTGCGGATGCCGCTTTCTTCCAGCGTGATGATCGCGAAGCCATTGGTCTGCAGGATCGGTGCGATGATTTTCACCGGTGCATTCTTCGCCCGCAACTGCATGGCGGCTGGTGCATCGGCAAAGCCCACGTCCGTCTGACCGGTGGCGACCATTTGCGCGGTGGTGCCCGAGCCGCGGCCTTCCTCGATGGTGAGGTCGATGCCCGCCTTGGCGTACATGCCCAGCGACTTGGCGTAGATGAAACCGGCCTGCGGGCCGCCGGCCAGGAAATTGAGCGTGAGTTTCATCGGCTTGCCGGCAGGCGCCTGCGCCAGAACCGGGGCGACGACGAGTGCGCCGAACATTGCCGCCAGCGCGGCCTTTAACACGAATCTGCGAATCATGATGCCTCCTTGGATGAACGTGTGCCCGGTCGCTCTGGTGGCGGCCGCGGGCATGGTTGCCGTGGTGTTTACTTCGACTGCCACGGCATGAGCCAGCGCTCCGAGTACTGAACCAGATAGCTGAAGAAGATGCCGACCACCGACAGCGCGACCAGCACGGCGAAGATTAGCGGCATGTCGAGATAGCTGGTGCCGCGCAACAGCAGGTAACCCAGCCCCGCGTTGGAGCCGACGAATTCGCCGACGATGGCACCGGTGGCAGCGAACACGACCGACACCTTGAGACCAGCGAAGATATAGGTCATGGCCGACGGCAGGCGCACATAGCGAAACGTTTGCCACCACGTGGCGCCCATCGAATCGGTGAGGAACAGCACGCGTTCGTCCAGCGCCCGAAAGCCGGTCATGCTGGCCACCAGCGTCGGGAAAAAGCACAGCAGGAACGTGAGCAGCACCTTGGGGAAGAGGCCGAAGCCGAACCACACGACGAAGAGCGGCGCAATGGCGATCTTGGGAATGAGCTGGAAGAACACGATCACCGGATAGATGGCGCGCTCGAGCGGCTTGAACGACACGATGATGAAGCCGAGCGGCACGGAAATGGCGGCGGCGGCAATGAAGCCCAGGATGATTTCCTTCGCGGTGATCAAGGCGTGCTCGGAGATCAGCGCGCGATCGAGCCACAGCTTGCTCATGAACTCGGTGGGCACCGGCAGGATGTATTCGGGAACACCGGCCGCGCGTACGCCGAACTGCCACAGCAGGAGCAGCACGCTGAACGACACCAGTGGATACATCACCGCAGACCAGCGGTCGCTGCGGACCGAGGGTGCCGCAACGGTGGGGTCGGGAACGGTGGTGGTGGTGTCGCTCATGGGGTGCTCGCGATCAGTTGGTCAGTGTGGGTGCAGACGGTACTGTGCCGGCGTTGGGGGCCGCGGGCTGGCGCAGCCGCAGCGGCCAGAGTTCGGCGACCTTGTGCGTGGCATCCAGCAACAGCGGCGCCAGTTCGAGGATGCGCGCATCGGTCATCCGCGCGCGCGGACCCGCTACGGAAATGGTGCCGGCCACCGGCGCGTCAGGCGCGTCGTAGGCGCGAAAGACCGCGGCCAGCGCCACCGTGCCCGGCTCGCCCTCTTCCACGGCGAGCGCATAGCCGCGGTGGCACGTTTCGCGCAGGTGGCGGCGCAACTCGTCGACGGTGCGGACGGTGCGTTCGCCGAATCCGGGCGGCGTGGCGAAGCCGCGTGCGAACACGATGCGCAGCGCATCCTGTTCGGGCAGCGTGGCGAGCCACGACTTGCCGGTGGCCGTGGCATGCAGCACGACGTCGCGCCCCATCGGCGGGTCGTAGCGCAGGCCCTGCGTCGCGCCCTGCGCGCGCGCCACCCAGTGCAGGCCCTCACCTTCGACGACGGCGATCCGGCAGTATTCACCGGTATCGCGCGCGAGTTGGTCGAGTGCGCCCTGCGCGACGTCGGGCAGCCGCCGCGCTTCGAGATAGCGAAAGCCGAGCAGCGGCACCTTGAGCGACAGCAGGTAATCCTGCGTCGACGCGTCCTGCACGACATAGCCGCGCGCGGTGAGCGACTGCAACAGCCGATGGGCCGCGCTCTTGGGAACGTCGAGTCGCTCGGCCAGCAAGCCGAGGGACATGCCGACCGGCACCTCGGCCAGGGCCTCGATGACATGCAGCACGCGGTCGACGTTGGCGATGGCCATCGGGTCAGGCGCGCGACGGTACGAGAATCGGCATGGGACCTGCCACGAGGATCGGCAAACGAATCCGCCAGGAAGTTTTTCTTTGTAACGCCGTTCTATTTATTAACATCGTTCCATTTTCACCCATTCCAGCGTAAAGTCAACCCCCACGAGATCAACCGGATGCCGGTCGGGCAATGGGGAGCAACAGATGAGTCTTGCAGGCAAAGGAGCGGTCGCCATCTGGCACGACATCGCGCCTGAGGGGCGCGCCGCGTTCTACGACTGGCACGGGCAGGAGCACATGCCCGAGCGCACTGGCATCCCGGGCTTCCTGCGCGGGCGCCGCTACGTGGCCGTGGATGCCGAACCGGAATTCTTCAACCTCTATGAGACCGTCTCGCCCGCCACGGTGACGGCGCCGGACTATTTCGCGCGACTCAATGCCCCCACGCCCTGGACCACACAGACGGTCCGTCATTTCCGCGGCGTGGCACGTTCGCTGTGCGCGGTCGCCGCAAGCTACGGCGAAGGCCAGGGCGGCCTCATCGCCACCGTTCGCTACGCCATCGATGACAACCTTGCCACGGCGCACCACGCGAACATGACGCAATCCGTGCTGCCTGCGCTCGCTGCGCAGCCCGACGTGGCCGGATGCCATCTGCTGGTGGCGGATGCCGCCGCCAGCGCCGTGGAAACGGCAGAAAGGAAACTGCGTGCGGAGAAGAATCAGGTTCCGCGCTGGGCACTGCTGGTCGAAAGCTGGGGCGACATCGAGCCCTTCGTCGCGCAATGCCGCGCGCTCGTTGCCGGCGCGGCACTGCGCGATGCGACCTCCGCCCCGGTGCTCGGTATCTATCGGCTGCAGAATTCGCGTTGCGTGTTGCCATGGAGTGCCGGATGAATCGCTACGATCTCGCCGGCCGCGCGTTGCTGGTCACCGGCGGCGCGGGCGGCATCGGCCGCGCGATCGCCCGGGTGGCGCTCGATGCGGGGGCGCGCGTCAGCTTGTGGGATCGCTCGCGTAGCGACTTGCAGGCTGCCGCCGTCGCGTTGGCGGCGGGGGCGCCGTCGCTGCACCTGCGTGAAGTCGACGTCACCGACGAGGCGGCCATCGCGTCTGCGCTCGATGCCGACATCGCGGCCCATGGTCGCATCGACGCGTTCGTCAACAACGCCGGTATCCTGGGGGAGGTGCTGCCGTTGTGGGAAACCACGCCCGCCAATTTCAGGCAGGTACTGGAGGTCAATCTGACCGGCCCCTATCTTTGCCTGCGCGCGGTGCTCGACGTGATGCGGCGGCAGGCGCCCGCGCCGATGCGCGGACACATCGTCAATGTCGCGTCGATCCAGGGCAAGGAAGGGATGCCCAATGCCGGCGCCTACAGCGCGTCGAAGGCAGGCGTGATCGCACTGACCAAGACGGCCGGCAAGGAAACCGCGACGATGGGCATCACCGTCAATTGCGTCACGCCGGCGGCGGCCGAAACCGCAATGGCGCAGGCCTTGAGTCCGGCGCGGCGGGCGGAGATCCTGGGCCGCATTCCTGCCGGGCGCTTCGTCGAGGTGGACGAAATCGCGCGGATGGTGGCGTTCCTGTGCAGCGACGATTGCTCGTTCTCGACCGGGGCCGTATTCGACTTGTCGGGGGGACGGGCGACGTATTGAAATGACCGCGTTCCCTGCAATCCATGGCTCGTTTGTAGACGAGGCTTCAGCCTCGTCCCGCGCTGCGAGGCTGAAGCCTCGCCTACCGGAATTGGCGATAACACACCACGCAGTAGCGTAGTAGCGTGACGCGGTGGCGTAGCGGTGTGACGCAGTGGCGCGGCATCGCCGCAGGACAATGTCCGCCAATGCGACAATGACGCCACTTTCCTGCAATCATCGCCCGTGCAGATCAAACCCGACGACCTCCTCTCCCACCTGCAGCGCGGCATGCAATCGCTGTATGTGATTCATGGCGACGAGCCGCTGCTGGCACTGGAAGCCGGTGACGCGATTCGCGCCGCGGCGCGGGCCGCGGGCGCCACTGAGCGCGACGTGCTGGTGGTCGAGCCCGGATTCAAGTGGGACGCACTCATCGGCGCCAACGCCAACGGCAGCCTCTTCGGGGATCGCAAGGTGGTCGACCTGCGCATTCCTTCAGGCAAGCCCGGCGTCGAGGGCGGCAAGGCGTTGGAGGCCTACGCCGCCAATCCGAACCCCGACAACGTCACGCTGATCACGCTGCCGCGCCTCGATCGCGCGACGCAGTCGTCCGCGTGGTTTTCTGCACTCGCCGATGCCGGCGCCACCATCGCCGTGTATCCGGTCGAGCGCGACGCGCTGCCGGCGTGGATCGCGCAGCGCCTGGCGCGGCAGAACCAGAAGGTGTCACGCGACACGCTGGCGTTTCTCGCCGAGCATTGCGAAGGCAACCTGTTGGCCGCGCGCCAGGAAATCGAGAAGCTCGCGCTGCTGCTGCCGGCGGGCATGCTCGACCCGGAGGCGGTCGAGCAGGCGGTGGCCGACGTGTCGCGCTACGACATTTTTGCATTGTCCGAGGCGTGGCTGGTGGGCGATCCCGCGCGCGCGGTCCGCATCCTGCAAGCACTGGCCGCGGAAGGCGAACCGCCGACGCTCGCCGTCTGGCAACTGTCGGAAGATGTTCACGCATTGGCCGCCGTGCATGCGCAGGTGCGCGGCGGCATGTCGATCGCGTCGGCCGTCAAGGGCGCGCGCGTGTGGGGCAAGCGGCAGCAGGCGATGGAGCGCGCCGCGCATCGCGTGCCTGCGGACCTGATCGCGCCAATGCTGCAGGCGCTGGCCCGTTTGGATGCGCTGGCCAAGGGCATCGGGCGCGGCAATGCGTGGGATGAACTCGCCACCACCGCGCTGGCATTGGCCGGCAAACCGGCATTGCCGTTGCCGGTGTTCGTCCGCTGAGGTCGCCGCCGGATAGGTACCCGACTTCGCGCCGTCCTGCGAGGCTGAAGCCTCGCCTACAGAAAACTACGTGGTCATCTTTCGTGTGGTCGAGTCGTCCTGCGAGGCTGAAGCCTCGCCTAAACTGCAGGCGACCCCGTGTTTCC
>JANMCS010000373.1:0-11360 GCA_031361405.1 Betaproteobacteria bacterium | reverse complement strand
GACTTGTTGACGTGCAGGTTGGTGGGATGCAGCGGTTTGCTCGCGCGCGCGGCGCTGGCCATTAACACGCCGATCTTGGCAAAGGCCTGCTTGGCGCCGATGCCGCCGCGCTCCAGCGCGCGCTTCATGAAGCGCAGGTAGGCGCCGCCATGACGGGCCTCGTCGCGGGAGATGAGGTCGTAGATCTTCTTGATCACCGGTTCGGTATGCCACTCCGCGGCGCAACGATACCAGTGGTTGAGGCGGATCTCGCCGCAGAAATGCAGCATCAGCGTCTCGAAGGCTGGCGCCGGGTCGAACTCGAAGCGCACCGCGTGCAACTCTTCCTCGGTGGGCACGAGGTCGGGGCGAAAGCGCTGCAGGTATTCCATCAGCACCAGCGCGTGTTTCTGCTCCTCGTAGAACCAGATCGACATGAACGCAGCGAAGTCGCTGTCGTTGCGGTTGTCGCGCAGGAACATCTCAGTGGCCGGCAGTGCCGCCCACTCGGTGATGGCATTCATCTTGATCGTGCGCGCCTGCTCGTCGGTGAGGAGGGTCGCATCGAACTCGTCCCACGGCACGTCGGTGTCGAGACTCCAGCGCACTGCCTCGAAGGCCTTGAAGAGTTCGGGATAGAGCATTGGGGTCGAAGATTGTCAAGAAAACAGCATATTACCTGTCGGCAGGGTACCCGTCCCGCTTACCGGCATGCGGCGCATCCCCAAGGCGGTAGGACCGCCCGCCGGCACGGAAGTGCCCCGGAGACATTTACAGGCGATCGAGGTTGGCCAACATCGCGGCGGCGGTGGTGCTGACGGCGGCCCGCTGGGACGCATCGAGACGCTGCGCATTTTTTGCCATCAGCACGGTACGCGGGTTGGCCGCGAGGTTGCTCTCGTGGTCCAGCAGAAAGCGCCAGAACAACACGGTGACGGGACACGCGCCGTCGCCGCTGCGCTGCGCCGGATCGTAGCGGCAATCTTTGCAGTAGTTGCTCATCCGGGCAATGTACTGGCCGGATGCTACATAGGGTTTACTGGTGAAGCGGCCGCCGTCGGCGAAGAGCGCCATCCCGGTCGTGTTGGGCCGTTCAACCCAGTCGACCGCATCGACATAGACGGCGAGGTACCAGTCGCACACCGCCTGTGGCAACACGTGCGCCAGCAGCGCGAAGTTGCCGGTCACCATCAACCGCTGGATATGGTGCGCATAGCCATGCGCGAGCGTCTGGCCGATGACCTGGCGCATGCAGTTCATCTGCGTGTCACCCGTCCAGTACCACGCGGGCAGAGCCTGGGTGTGGCCAAAATGGTTGGCCCGAGCCATCTGCGGCATGTCCCGCCAGTAGACGCCACGGATGAACTCGCGCCAGCCCAGCACCTGCCGGATGAAGCCTTCGACACTTGGCAGGTCCGCCCGGCCATCGCGCCATGCGGCTTCCGCGGCGGCCACCACCTCGCGCGGGTCGAGCAGCTTCAAGTTGAGCGCGGCGGCGAGCAGCGAATGCCAGCCGAAGGCCATCCCGGTCCACATCGCGTCCTGATGGATACCGAAACGCGGCAGGCGCTCGTCGATGAACGCGGCAAGCGCCACGCGGGCCTGCGCCGGCGTCACGGGCCATGCAAACGCGGCCAGCGACCCTGGATGGTCGGGGAAATGCGCCTCGACGTCGGACAGGGCCTGGCGGGTCAGCGCAGTCGGTGCAAAACCGGGGGTTGCAGGAAGCTCCCCGGGACCGCGTGCGCCGAAACCCTTGCGATTTTCACTGTCGAAATTCCAGCGCCCGGCGACCGGTTCGGCGCCGTCCATCAGTACGCCCGTCCGCTTGCGCATCCACCGATAGAAAAATTCCATGCGCAGCGACGACTTTGTCCCGGCCCAGGCGGAGAAATCCTCGCGCGAACACAGGAAGTGAGTATCGTGTTTCAAGTCGAGCGGTATGGCGGCGGCCGCGCAGGTGCGCTGCACGTCCTCCAGGACCCGCCAGTCCCCCGGTTCGACCGCGACGACCCGGGTCGGCGCCAAGCGTGCAATGGCATCACGCCACGCAGCCACCAGCGATTCATGCGGATGGGTGCCGACGCGCAGGTACTCGACCCTGAATCCGGCGTCGGTCAACGCGGCAGCGTAGTGCCGCATTGCCGCGAAGAACAGCGCGATCCTGGCCTTGTGGCTCCACACGTGGGCCGCTTCTGCGGGGGCCTCGACCAGCAGCACGGTATCCCGCGCGCGATCAACCCCGGCGAGAGCCGGCGACCGGGGATCGAGCTGGTCGCCCAACACGATGACCAGCGCGCCTCCGCGCGCCGCCGAGCCGGGGCGGCTCACCGCGACCCGCGCCGGCGGCACGCGTCGCTGCAGAATTTGACCTCGTCCCAGTTTCTTGCCCAGGCCCGACGCCACGTCATCGTGCGGCCGCAGGCCACGCACGGCTTCGCGGGAAGATACGACTTGTTGCCGCGAAACGCGTGCGGCGCACTCTTGGCGATCACGCGCGCCGGCACTTGCAGGCTTAAAATGGACTGCTCGCTACGACTGCGGCACGTAGTGCGCGCGCCAGCTCCGCAATGCGTTGATGATCGACGCAAGGTCAGGGATGAGCACGATGCCGGGAATGGTCTTGCGGATGCGGCGCGTCATCTCGCCGCCAGCCCACAGCGTGACCTGCGCCGGCAGTTGCCGCCGCAGCGTGGCCAGACCGTCGGTGGCGTGCCGGACCTGGAAGGCCGCGGAGAACGACAGCGCGACGATGTTGACCTTGTGCGCGAGCGCAGCGCGGCGAATGTCCTCGAGCGGCGTTTGCGGCCCGAGCGAAATGCACTGCGCGGCCTCCGGCACCATCATCGCCTCGACCATCAGTAAGCCCAGGCCGTGCTGTTCCGACGGAAAGGTGGTCAGCAGCACGCGCGGCGACCCCGGCTGGCGCGGGAACGCGTTGATCGCGGTGCGCAGCGCCGCCTGCAATTGTTCGGTGTAGAGATGCTCCTCAAAGACCTGCAGCTCGCCACGCATCCACGCATCGCCGACCGCGCGGTTCAGCGGCGTGATGGTGTCGAGAACGAATCGCTGCAGGCCTTGGCGCATCATCATGTTGGCCAGCGTGTGCTGCAGGGCCGTGCTGTCGTGGGCCTTCAGCATGCTCAGCACGTCGTTTTCGAGCGCAGGCGCCAATTGATCCTGCCGCGATGGCGTACGCGCGTCAGCCATCGCGTTGAGTTCATCATGCGAAAGCGCGATGATCTTGCCGGGACGAAGGCCGATGTCCATGAGCCGTTTCATGGCCCGGAGCTTGCCGATGTCAGCGGGCGTGTACTGGCGCTCGCCGTTGGCATCGCGATCGGGCTTGGGATACCCGTACCGCCGCTCCCACATGCGTAGAACATCTTTCGACAGGCCCGTCTCGCGTTCGACGGCGGTGATGTTGAGCAGAATTCCCTGCACTTCGGCAATACTATTCATGTTGTCCAGGACATTTGGTTGACAATCGGATATCGCTTCTGTTATTGTACAACCTGTAGAAAGATATGTCCATGAAAAATCAACCTTCTGTCCAGCTCCACCTCGCCGCGCCATCCTTTCTGGGAGGCAGTAACCATTTGCGTCGTGCCATCGGCGTGGCCGGCATGATTGTCGCCCTGGCGGCCACGCTTCTCTCGGGAGGCACGCTGCACGCGGCTCCCTTCTTCGACGAACAGGCCGTCGCTGGCGCAGTCAACCCGACGCTTCCATCCAGTTGGCGGCCTGCTTCGAGCACCGGACTCCGCAATGGTCTTGTCTACCTGGACGAAACGTCCGTCGGACAGGCGATGGCGCCCCCGTTCCCGGCGTTCTGGACACAAGCGGCCGGCGTCGCGTCCACCACGCATACCGCCTGTCCCGCGCTGCTGCAGCATTCGTTCAACCTGCTGCAGACCGGCGCCCCGCAGTCGCTGTGCCGCTACCACGGTAACGTGGTGCTCGTCGTGAATACTGCCAGCCACTGTGGCTACACCAACCAGTACGAGGGCCTCGAGGCGCTGTACCGGAAGTACCGTGACCGCGGACTCGTGGTGGTGGGCTTCCCCTCCAACGACTTTGGCGGTCAGGAACCGGGCAACAACAAGGAAATCGCGGAATTCTGTCGAACCAACTACGGCATCGAGTTCCCCCTCTACGAGAAGTCCTCGGTCACCAAGTTGTCGGGCAATGCCTTTTACGTCGAGTTGGCCAAGGCAACGGGCAAGGCGCCGCAATGGAACTTTCATAAGTACCTGATCGATCGCGACGGCAGGCCTGTGGCAAGCTTTGGAAGCCCGGTGGCCCCGGATTCGCGGGCGATCACCACGATGATCGAGCAATTGTTGGCGCAGAAACCCGCCTTGGCGAAGGGTTGAATCCACGCCGGCGCGCACCACGTACCACGCAGTACGCACTACGCTCCACCACGGGTAACCGGGCGCCGCATGGGCCCGGCGCCTCCCGACCAGTACCGGTGCCGCTTCCTGGCACCGGCGGCCCCTAGCAGCAATATCGCTCGCCGGTACCGCGGGCGTCACGTCCATGAAGGGTTGTCATGAACGCTCCGGACAAATTCGTCCTCCCCGATACCCAAGCGCTGCCCGACGTGCGCCAGCTGCCGATCCAGAAGGTCGGCGTGAAAGGGCTGCGTTACCCGATCCGCCTGCGCACGGCAGGCGGCGACGTGCAGCACACGGTGGCGGAATTCGCGATGTATGTAGGCCTCCCGCACGACGTCAAGGGCACGCACATGTCGCGGTTCGTCGAGACGCTCGAAGCCTCGCGCGAACCGCTTGACCTCGGCGGGTTGCGGCAGATGTTTACGCAGATGCTGGTGCGCCTCGAGGCCGACTCGGGGCACCTTGAGCTTTCGTTTCCGTATTTCATCCGCAAGGCGGCTCCGGTCTCCGGCGTGGAAAGCCTGCTCGACTACAAGTCCGTGCTGACGGTCGCGAAAGACATCGGCGCCCCGGTGCGCGTGACCGTGGCCATGACGGCACCGGTGACCAGCCTGTGCCCATGCTCGAAGAAGATCGCCGACTACGGCGCGCACAACCAGCGTTCGCACCTCACGCTGCGTGCCGACGTCATGGTGGGCGAGCTGTCGCTGGAGGAGCTGGCCCGTATTGCGGAGGAGGAAGCCTCGTGTGCCGTGTATGGCCTCCTGAAGCGCCCCGACGAGAAGTGGGTGACCGAACGCGCCTACGACAACCCCAAGTTCGTCGAGGACCTGGTACGCGACATTGCGCTGCGCCTGCAGCGTGACCCCCGGATTGGTCGATTCACCGTTGCCAGCGAAAACTTTGAATCCATCCACAACCATTCTGCGTATGCAGAAATAGAAGGTTGCGGCGCCGCGTTGGTCGACTGAAGTCCAGGGTCCGGCGCGATTCCCGCGCCGCCCCATTCAATTTTTCGGAAGTCCTCCTCACGTGCGCATCGCGATTGTCGGATCAGGGATTTCCGGACTTGGCGCCGCGTGGCTCCTGCAGCAGCAGGGCCATGCGGTGACGCTGTTCGAGGCCGCCTCCCGGCTGGGCGGCCACACGGCCACCGTCGACGTCACGGTCGACGGCAGCACCTTTCCCGTCGACACCGGCTTCCTGGTCTTCAACGACCGCACCTATCCACGGCTGAACGCGCTCTTTGCGGAGCTTGGCGTGACCAGCGTGGACAGCGAAATGTCGTTCTCGTGCCGCGTGGATCGCGCCGGCCTTGAGTGGTCGGGCACGAACCTGCGCGCCGTATTCGCGCAACCAGGCAATGTCTTCCGGCCGGCGTTCTGGCGCATGCTGCGCGACCTGATGCGCTTCAATCGTGTCACCACTGCGATGCATGCGCAAGGCACGGTGCCCGCGATGGCGCTGGGGCACTACCTGCGCGCCGAGGGCTACAGCGCGTCGTTCCGCGACTGGTACCTGCTGCCGATGGCGGCCGCGATCTGGTCGGCGCCACGACGCGACATCCTCGATTTTCCACTGCCTGCCTTCGTTCGCTTCTGCCACAACCACGGGCTGCTGCAGATCGTCGACCGGCCGCAATGGAAAACGGTGGCGGGCGGCGCGCGCACTTACGTGGATCGCATCGCGCAGCAATTGCCCGACGTGCGCCTCGCCACGCCGGTGCGACAGATCGTCCGCCATGACGGCGGCGTCGAGATCTATGCGACCGCCGGACGCGAGCACTTCGACCACGTCGTGTTGGCGTGTCACAGCGACCAGGCGCGCGCGCTGCTGGGCGATGCGTCGCATGCGGAAGAGCGCCTGCTCGCAGCGGTGCGGTACCAATGCAATCGAGTCGTCCTGCACACCGATGCCGCGCTGCTGCCACGGTCCAGGCGGGCATGGTCGGCCTGGAATTACCTCGCGGTCGATGATCCCCATGGCGAGCGCCCGGTGGCGGTGTCCTATCTCATCAACAAGCTGCAGCCGCTGCCCTGCAGTTCGCCGGTGATCGTCACGCTGAATCCGCCGTTCGCCCCCGCGCCGGCCACCGTGCTGGGCGAGTTCGAATATGCGCATCCGCTGCTCGACAGCCACGCCCATGCGGCGCAGCTGGGCATCGCGGCGCTGCAAGGCAGCCGCAACACCTGGTATGCCGGCGCCTGGCTCGGCTACGGGTTCCATGAAGACGGCCTCGCTTCCGCGCACGCGGTGGCCGACGGCATCGCGCAATGTCTGGCTGATGCCGGGCGCGGCACCGCGCAGCGCATCGCGGCCTGACTCACGGAAACGCGTCGCGCCATGTCCACGCTGCTGCAGGAATCCATTGCCGTCTCCGCGACGCTACCGACATTGGTGGCCGGTGACGTGATGCACCGGCGTGCGCGCCCCACGCGCAACGCGTTCACCTATCCCGCGTTCTGCCTGCGCCTGCCGTTGGCCGCACTCGACCAACTGGAAGCGTGTGGCGTGCGCCTTAACCGCAGCGGCATGATCGCCTTCCATGAACGCGATCACGGCCTGCGCGACGGGTCGTCGCTGGCGCAGTGGATCACGGCGCTGCTGGCGAGCGAAGGCATCGTCGCCGACGGCGCGATTGTGCTCTATGCCTTTCCGCGCATGCTGGGTTACGTTTTCAATCCGGTGAGCTTCTGGGTGTGCCATGCGGCCAATGGCGACGTTCGCGCCGTGATGGCGGAAGTGAACAACACGTTTGGCGAGACACACCACTACCTGCTGGCGCATGCCGACGGTCGGGCCTTGCGCAGCGGCGAAACGTTGACCGCGCAGAAGGTGTTCCACGTCTCGCCGTTTTGCGCCGTCACCGGCTACTACAAGTTCCGCTTCCACTTCGGTCCCGGCCGGTGGCTTGCCCGCATCGATTATTTCGACGGCGCACACGACGATCCGGAGCCGCTGCTCGCCACGCACGTAGCGGGCGATGAAGCCCCGCTGACGCGTGCCGCCGCGCGCCGGTTGCTGTGGCGCTACCGCTGGTTCACGCTCGGCGTGGTCGCGCGCATCCATTGGCAGGCCGTGCGCCTGTGGCGCAAGCGCGTGCCTTTCTTCAGCAAACCGCAACCTCCCGCCACCCTGCTTACGCGCAACTCATGACATCCCTCGACACCACGATTTCCGCGGCACCCGCACGGGTGCCCGCCGCGATGCGCTTCCTCTTCGCGCTGCTGCAGCGCCTCGAGACGGGCAGCGTTGAACTGCACACACCCGACGGCGCGGTGCGCCGCTTCGGCCCAGGCGGCGCGCCGGCACCGCACGCCAAGGCCGTGTCCGCCGTGCTGTACGTCCGCGACTGGCGCGTGGCCGCCGATGCGCTTAAGGGCGGCGACGTCGGCTTCGCCGAAGGCTACATGGCCGGACACTGGGATACGCCCGACCTCACGCAACTGCTGACGGTGCTCGCCGCCAATCAATCGGCGCTGGAGCGCACGTTCTACGGACATTGGTGGACGCGCTCGCTGCTGCGCGTGAAGCACTTCCTCAATGCCAACACCAAGCGGCAGGCACGCCGCAACATCCTGGCGCACTACGACCTCGGCAACGAGTTCTATCGCCTGTGGCTCGATCCCACGATGACGTATTCATCAGCGTTGTTCGAGGGCGACTTCGGCCGCCCGCTGCCGGTGGCGCAACACGCGAAATACGCGCGC
Source organism: Betaproteobacteria bacterium (assembly GCA_031361405.1). Classification (GTDB taxonomy): domain Bacteria; phylum Pseudomonadota; class Gammaproteobacteria; order Burkholderiales; family Casimicrobiaceae; genus VBCG01. Next base: position 3,271 of record JANMCS010000373.1, on the reverse strand, counting down.
ATGCTGGACGACCTCGCGCTGCCCGCAGGCGCACGCATCCTCGAGATCGGCTGCGGCTGGGGCGGCTTTGCGGAGACGGCGGCTGCCGCCGGGCATCATGTGACCGGTATCTCGCTGTCGGATGCGCAAACCACGTGGGCGCGCGCACGCCTGGCGGCGTCCGGCATGGCCGCACGCGCGGACCTGCGCATCCAGGACTATCGCAACGTCGCCGGCACCTTCGACGGCATCGCATCGATCGAAATGTTCGAGGCCGTGGGCGAGCGCTACTGGCCGGCTTATTTCCGCAGCGTGCATGCGGCATTGCGCCCGGGCGCGCGGGCCTGCGTGCAGACGATCACGATCGCGGAAGATCGTTTCGAGCGCTATCGCACGCAGTCGGACTTCATCCAGCAGTACATCTTTCCCGGCGGCATGCTGGCCTCGCCCAAGCGGTTCATCGATGTGGCGCTGGCAGCGGGCCTCGAGCTCGAGCGCACGCTGACCTTCGGCCACGACTATGCCGAGACCTTGAAGCGCTGGCTGGCCAACTTCGATGCAAATGCGCCGGCAATCCGCGCGCAGGGCTTCGACGAGAAATTCCTGCGGTGCTGGCGCTTCTATCTCGCCTACTGCGCCGCCGGCTTCGATTCGGGCACCACCGATGTCGCGCAATACACATTCATCCGTCGCTGACCGTGTTTGCGCGCTGGTGGTGGCCGGGGCGCTGGCGTGGCTGACGGTTCCCGCGCTGGTGCAAGCCTCCACGGCCCAGCCTCTCCCCGCCGCCGTCATGGAAGCGGCCCCCATGCTCAAGCTGCGCGGTGGCGGCGAACTCAGGTTCCTCGGTTTCGCGATCTATGACGGCTGGTACTGGAGTGCGGCACCCGGCTGGCCGCAAAGCGGACCTTATGCGCTCGACCTGCACTATCACCGCAGCCTCGACGGCGCCAGAATCGCCGCCCGCAGTGTCGATGAGATCGCCAAGCTTGGTTTCGGCAGTGCGGCGGACCGGGTGCGCTGGGGTGAGGAAATGACCCGCATCTTTCCCGACGTGAAGCGCGGCGACCGCATCACCGGTGTGAATGTCGGCGGTGGCGTCGTCCGTTATTACTTCAACGGCAAGGCAATTGGCGAAATCAGCGACCCGGGATTTGCGGACGCTTTTTTCGGGATCTGGTTGCATCCGAAGACTTCGCAGGCGGAATTCCGGCAGAAACTTCTGGGCACGCCGTGACGTCGACGGCCGCGTCGGTTGCCGCGACGCCCATGCCTGCCGCGCTGCGCGTCACGGCGCTTGCCGCCTACGGCCTGCTCGGCATGCCGTTGGCGATGGCGGCGTTGCCGCTCTATGTCCACCTGCCCAAATTCTATGGCGGCCACCTTGGCGTATCCCTCACCGCGCTTGGGGTCGTGCTGCTGCTGTTGCGCCTGGTGGATGGCCTGATTGATCCGCTGCTGGGGGTATGGAGCGACCGCGCGGCATCGCGCAAGCGCCTGATCGCGCTTTCCATTCCCGTGCTCGCATTGGGCATGATCGCGTTGTTCGCGCCGCCGGTGGGCAGCGAGACGGCATTGCTGGGCTGGCTCGCCGGCGCGATGGCGCTGGTGTATCTCGCGTTCAGCCTCGCGATGATCAATCACAATGCATGGGGCGCGGAACTGTCGAACGACCCGGTGGAGCGCACGCGCATCACGGCCACGCGCGAATCGCTGGCGCTGGTGGGCGTGGTGGTGGCAAGCGTGGCGCCGGCGCTGCTGGGCGGCGCGGGCGGCGACGCCGCCGGTTTGCCCCGGTTTGCGTTGCTGTTCGCCGTGTTCTGCGTGGCGTGCGCCATTGTCACGCTGGTGTTCGCACCTGCCGCGCCACGCGCCTTGGCCACGACCGCGCCGATCCTCGCCGGCGTACGGGCGCCGCTGGCCGATCCCTTCTTCCGCCGCCTGCTGGCGGTGTTCATGCTGAACGGCATTGCCGCGGCGGTGCCCGCGACACTGGTGCTGTTCTTCATCGCCGACGTGCTGGGCGCCGAATCGCACCAAGGATTGTTCCTCACGCTCTACTTTGTCGCGGGTGCTGCCGGCATGCCGCTGTGGATCCGCCTGTCCGCACGCTTCGGCAAGGTGCGCGCGTGGCAGGCCGCGATGCTCGCCGCCGTCGTCGCCTTCGTGTGGGCTGCGCTGCTGGGGCCGGGCGACGGGATGGCCTTCGCCGTCATCTGCATCCTGTCGGGACTTGCATTTGGCGCCGACCTGGCGCTGCCGCCGTCATTGCTGGCCGATGTGATCGGCCGCAACGGCACGATGCGGGGTACCGGCGCCTATTTCGGCCTGTGGACGCTGGCCACCAAACTCAACCTCGCGCTCGCCGCCGGCATCGCACTGCCGCTGCTCGGCGCCCTGGGGTATGCGCCGGGCAGCCGCGAGCCCACCGCGCTTGGCGCGTTGGCACTGGTGTATGCCGGCGTGCCGAGCGCACTTAAAATCGGCGCCGTGGTGGCGCTCTCATGGTTCGATGCACGATGGAGAGTTCGATGAAGATGCTTCGCTGTTGCCTGCTCGCACTGGTCGCGCTGGGATTCGCCGGATGTGCCAGCGTGAATGTTGATGGTTACCGCGGGGCCCAGCCGGTGCTCGATCTCGCGCAGTACTTCAACGGCACGATCGATGGCTGGGGCATGTTCCAGGATCGCTCCGGCAAGGTCCTGAAGCGGTTCCATGTGAAGATCGACGCGACGTGGGTCGGCAACAAGGGCACGCTGGACGAGCACTTCGAGTTCACCGACGGCACCCGCGACCATCGCGTGTGGAAACTCGTGAAGGATGGTGACCGCTATACCGGCACCGCCGGCGATGTCGTGGGCACCGCGACCGGAAGCGCCGCCGGCAACGCGCTGCGCTGGAACTACGTGCTGGCGCTGCCGGTGGACGGCACGACCTGGCACCTGGACATGGATGACTGGATGTACCTGATCGACGAGACGACGATGCTCAATCGTACCGCGATGTCGAAGTTCGGCGTCGAGGTCGGGCAGGTTACCTTGTCGTTTCGCAAGCGCCAGGAAAAGACATGAGTTTGTTTGCACCTCTCAATCCGCCGCTGCCCGCGTGGCCGGAGTGCCGCGTGTGGATCATCGGTGCCTCCACCGGCATCGGCGCGGCCACGGCGCAGGCCTTGCTGGCCGCAGGCGCGCGCGTGGCGCTGTCGGCGCGTTCCACTGACAAGCTGCACGCGGTGGCCGGCGCGCACGCCAAGGGGCTGGTCGAGCCGCTCGACTTCACGAAGACCGACGAC
>JANMCS010000247.1:0-8042 GCA_031361405.1 Betaproteobacteria bacterium | reverse complement strand
ACTACGGTCGCACATCCGACAACCCCGTCGGCGTGGCTTCAGCCTCGCGGTTTCAACACGGGGTTTTGCCCGCGAGGCTGACGCCACGCCTACCGGGCATTGGGCAGATTGCGCAATGTCATTCGAACCGGCACGCCTCGTTGAAATCGAGCCGCGGATTACGCGCGTGCAGTCGTGCGTTGTCGCCGTATCCGAGGTTGATCAGGAAGTTGGACTTCCACTTTCCGTCCGGGAAGAAGGCAGCGTCGACCTTGGCATTGTCGAAACCGGACATGGGCCCGCAATCGAGGCCCAGCGCGCGCGCGGCCAGGATGAAATAACCGCCTTCGATCGAGCCGTTGCGCAGGGCGCTGGTGAGAATGTGGGCGGGCTTGCCCACGAACCAGCTGCGCGCATCCGTCTGCGGATAGAGCCGTGGCAGGTGCTCGTAGAACTCGAGATCGAAAGCGACGATCACGGTGACCGGGGCCGCCATGGTCTTGTCGGTGTTCCCCGGCGAGAGGGCGGGCTTCAACCGGGCCTTGGCGTCCGGCGAGCGCACGAATACAAATCGTCCCGGCGACGAATTGGCGGTGGTGGGCGCCCATTTCACGAGTTCGAAGATGTCCTGCAGCGTTTGGTCCGTGACGGGCGTGTCTAGAAAGTGGCTGTGCGTACGCGCGGTGCGGAACAGGGTGTCGAGAGCGGTTGCAGACAGCGAGGTCATTGCGGGCTTTCAAGTCTGGGAGGGGATGCGGCGGTGTAGGCAGGGCTGGTTCGTTGGCAGCAGTCTACCTAAGCCAGGCAGCCGCCACGAATTCCAAGGAGCATTGACCCACGTTATCGTGGACATTGGCATAATGAATTGGACGTCGATACGGCGCGGCGCGAGGTACATGGAGCCACTTGTGGGCACCCGGCGTCGACCCAGTGGTCACGACATCCAATCGAGGAGAGCACCATGAAGAACCTTAAAGGCACCAAGACGCACGACAACCTCAAGGCCGCGTTCGCCCGCGAATCGCAGGCGAATCGTCGATATCTTTATTTTGCCAACAAGGCCGACGTCGAAGGCCAGAACGACGTCGCCATGCTGTTCCGCTCCACCGCCGATGGCGAGACCGGGCATGCGCACGGTCACCTGGACTACCTGGCCGTGGTGGGCGATCCGGCCACCGACCTGCCGATCGGCTCGTCGCGCGACAACCTGAAGGCCGCGGTGGCCGGCGAGACACACGAATATACGGACATGTACCCCGGCATGGCCAAGTCGGCACGGGACGAGGGCTTCGACGAAATCTCGGATTGGTTCGAGACGCTCGCCAAGGCCGAGCGTTCGCATGCCAACCGTTTCCAGAAGGCGCTCGACGCATTGTCGGATTAGCGTCGTGCGAGGCTGAAGCCTCGCCTACAGGGTGGATCGGGCTGTTGCTGCGCATCGCCTACGGACTTGATTGAGCCGGACAGGAAAACCACGTGCAGGAATCGACCATGAGTGCAAAGATCACCCGCGAGAGTCTGCTGATGCTCGAGGCCTACGCCGAATCCCGCCACGAATTCCGCGCGCGCGTGCTAGAGCACAAGCGGCCGCGCACCGTGCATCTGGGCGAGCACCTGACGCTCGTCTTCGAGGACGAGCTGACGCTGCGCTACCAGGTGCAGGAAATGCTGCGCATCGAAAAGACCTTCGAGGAGGCGGGCATCCAGGACGAGCTCGACGCGTACAATCCGCTGGTCCCCGATGGCAGCAACTTCAAGGCCACGATGCTGGTCGAGTATGCCGACGTCGATGAGCGCAATGTGGCATTGGCCCGGTTGCGAGGCATCGCGGAGCGAGTGTGGGTGCACGTCGAGGGCTGCGCCCGCGTGTATGCGATCGCCGATGAAGACCTGCCGCGCGAGAACGACGAGAAGACTTCAGCCGTCCATTTTCTGCGTTTCGAACTCACCGCCGAAATGGTCGCGGCGCTGAAAAACGGAGTGCCGCTGGGCATCGGCGTGAACCACCCCAACTACAAGGCTGAAATTCCGGCGGTGGGCTCGGCGACGCGCGTGGCGCTGGTCGCCGATCTCGCCTCGCTGTGAAGCTTCAATAGCGAATCCGCCCTATCATGTTGCGTTGCCCATCGTGTAGGATAGTCAATTCTCAATGACATCAAGAGCGTGCTCATGACTTCCATTGCCACCCGTCGCCCCTACGTCTCGCCGGGCCCCGGCACTTGGGAGCAGGATTCCACGCATGTACCTCGTCCGATGACGAGCCTGATGTTTGAGGCATTCAGGGAGCCGTTTTCCAAAGGCTTTCGCGAAGGCACGGCGCGCTATGGGCTGTTGTTCAGCCATCTGGAACCTGCGCAGGTCAACAACTTCGTCTACTACCGCAAGGCCGGGGTCGATCCGGAAAATCATGAAGAGGTTGGCCGCCGTTTCGATGCGGCGCGCAACGCGCTGGAGTCGAAGCTTTGGTTCGAAGACCTGGAGCGGTGGGACACCGAGTACAAGCCTGACTCGATCCATCGCAATCGCAAGCTCGAAGCCGTGGCGGTTGAACACCTCGACACGCAGCCCTTCATCGAGCATCTCATCGCGGCGCGGGACAACGCGGCGGAAATGGTTTACCGGCATCATATCTTTACCATTCCCGCGGTGATCCCGACCGGCCGGTATCTGGCCAGCGCCGCCGAGTGGACGGGACTGGCTGCGGACTTGCTGCTGGCTCCGTTGAAGGGCTCCTCGCCGGTGTCGCTGGGCGCTCATGACGAACTGCTGGAAGTCGGCGCCGCGCTTGCCGAAGCGCAGATCGGCCCCAACGACTTTTCGGGATCGGCTGCGGCAGCAACGCTGGCTGCGCTGAAGCAGCGGCAGGACCGTCTGGGCGCAGCGGTGCGCGCTTATCTCTACGCCATCGGCATGCGGCTTGCCGGTGGTTACGACATCGCCGATCCGTGCGCTGTGGAATTACCGGAGATGTTGCTCGGTTCCATCTGGGCGTCCAAGGACGCGACGAAGCGCGCGGGGTCCGAAGACGTGGCGGTGACCAGGGTGCGCGACGCCGTGCCCGGCCAGCATCGGGAGCAATTCGATGAATTGTTGGCCACCGCGCGCCGGATGAACCGGCTGCGCGACGAACGCGGCATCTACAACGATACCTGGGGCACCGGCATCCTGCGCCACGCCGTTCTGGAATCAGGCCGGCGCTTGTCCGCTGCGGGAGACATCGACACGGCCGAGAACGCACTCGATCTCACCCTGGACGAACAGGTGGCGATGCTGCGCGGCGGCCAGGGCCCTGCGAAAAGCGAAGCGAGCGAGCGCACCGCATGGCGCCGCACCGCTTCACTGGCAGACGTTCCGCCGATTCTGGGCGAGCCGGCGGCCCCGCCGCCGCCGCTCGACGGTCTGCCGCCGGACGTGAGGGAAATGATGCGGGCCTTCGGAACGGCACTGGGTGAGCTGTTCGCGCCGGCCCCCGAAATGCCAGGCGCGACGATCGTGGGCAAGCCCGTCAGCCCCGGCATTTATATCGGTACAGCGCGCATCGTTCATCATCCGGAGGAATTCGATCGGCTGCGCCAAGGCGACGTGCTGGTCACGGCGTCCACGTCGCCGGCATTCAATGTGGTACTGCCATTGCTGGGCGCGATTGTCACCGACCGCGGCGGCCAGCTTTCGCATGCAGCGATCGTGGCGCGTGAATACGGCATCCCCGCCGTCGTCGGGACACTCAAAGCCACACTTCTCATCAAGGACGGCGACCGCGTAAGGGTCGACGGCAGCACCGGGCGTGTCGAGGTGTTGTGACCGGACTGGTGCCTCTGGCGTCGGCCGACGACGAAAGCCGATTCGGAGGCAAGGCCGCGAGCCTGGGCCGCTCGTTGCGGGCCGGGCTGCCGGTGCCGCCGGGCTTTGCGCTCGAGGTGGCAACCGTCGATGCGATTGGGCGCGGCGATGTTCCGGCCGGCGATGTGCTCGATCAAGTATTGCGCGAGCTTGGCGGCCGCGTTGCGGTTCGTTCTTCGGCGGTCGGTGAAGATGCGAAGGATGCGAGCTTTGCCGGCCAGCATCTGACCCTGCTCAACGTCGTTTCGCCCGCGGGGCTGGTGGCCGCGATTCTGGCGGTGCGAGAGTCCGCGCACGCGGTCTCGGCGCTCAATTATCGCAAGCGCATGGGCATCGAGGCACCGCCGCGGATAGCTGTCGCCATTCAGCATCTCGTTCACGCTGACACCGCCGGCGTGTTGTTCACACGCAATCCTGCCACCGGCGCCGCGGAACGCTTGATCGAAGCCGCGTGGGGCCTCGGTGAAATTGTAGTGTCAGGGGCCGTCGTACCCGATTCCTGCCGGCTCGCGCCGGATGGGACGGTCCTCGAAAAATCAGTCGGCATGAAAGACGTCGCGCTGCGAATTTCCGCAGACGGCGGCGTGGCTGAGGTTGCCGTCGACCCGGCACTGATCGACGCGCCCGTGCTCAGCGATACCGACCTGCAGGCTTTGCATGCGCTGGCACTGCAATGCGAAAGGCTTTTCGGACCCGACCTCGATATCGAATGGGCGTTTGAATCCGGAACACTCTATCTGCTGCAATGCCGATCCATCACGGCTTGAACGCGGCATGAAACCCTCGTGGATGCTCTACACGGGGATATTCCTGGCGGCGGCGCTCTCGCCGCTGGGGTCCACCATGATTGCAGTGGCCTTGCCCTCCATCGGCAGCGAGTTGGGCATCGAGAGCGGGCCGCTGACCCTCTGGCTGGTGTCCAGCTATTTGATCGTGGGTATCGCCGCGATGACGCCGGGCGGAAAACTCGGTGATGTCCTGGGTCATCAGAAATGTCTCGTCATCGGCATGATCATTTACGGCGTGGGATCGGCCGCAGGCTTCGTCTTCGCGAACCTGCCCAGCCTGGCAGTTGCCCGAATCGCGATGGCGCTCGGCGGAGCATTGATCATGCCTGCCACGCTGGCGCTGCTTCGCAGCTTTGTGCCCGAAGGCAGGCGGGCGAGCACCTTCGGCTACTTCGGGTCCGTGATGGGGACCGCGGCAGCGATCGGCCCGCTGGTTGGCGGGGAACTGACGGCGCTCTTCGGCTGGCGGGCCGTGTTCATTGCCAACATCCCGGTCATCCTGCTCGCCCTGACGATGATACGCATGGCCGGGCTCCGGCCGGGTGCAAAGGCCATTGCTCCGCGGAAGCAATCGCGGCGTTTCGACATCGAAGGCAGTGTGCTGCTCGGGGCCGGTTTGACGCTGCTGGTCATCGCCCCGCGGTTTGGCGGCGCGCTCGCGCTCTCGTCGGCATTGGTGGGCGCGATGCTGCTGCTGTTGTTCGTGATCTGGGAACGCCGCGTGCGCGAGCCCGTGCTCGACCTGCGCCTGTTCCTCAACCGCGACTTCGCCGCTGGAGCCGCCGTCGTCGGGCTGCAGAACCTGGCCATGTATGCGCTGCTTTTTCAGCTGCCGATCTTTTTTGAACAGGTGCGCGGTTTCGACGCAGGCGTGTCCGGCAGAACGCTGGTCGCCATGATGGGGTCCATGATCATCTTCGCGCCGATCGGCGGGCGCCTATCGGAGAAATTCGGCGCCCGGTTGACCGTTTTCATGGGCTGTCTTTCAGCGCTGGCCGGCATTGGTCTGCTCGGCAGTTTCGAAGCCGTCCAAGCGCCCGCCGATGTCTTGATCGGACTGCTGCTGGTCGGCGCCGGCCTTGGCCTGTCTACCGCGCCATCGCAAGCCGCGGCAATGAGCGCGGTCGAACGCGGCCAATCGGGCATGGCCGGCGGTGCGATTTCATCGGCGCGCTATGTCGGCGGCGTCATCGGTGTCTCGACCCTTGGCTACCTGCTGCACGGCAGCGGTACTGCCGCTGCTCACAACGCGGCGGCCATGGTCTACGCGCTTGCACTGTTTTTGGCAGCAATCGCCGCGTTACTGCTGCCACAGGTGAAGATGCCCGTTCTCCACGCATAGGCAGGGCAGGCCATGGTTTTCGAGCATGCACCCCTCGGTGTCGCCGTCGCCGAGACCATTGATCGGCTCATGGCTGGTCACCGACAGGATCTTGCACGTTGGCGTCAGGTCACAGAGGTCGGTGACATCCACGGTCACCGCCACCGCCACCATCCTGTGGTTCGGCGGCTGCGAACCTAGTCGCGGAAATTGTTGAACTGCAGCGGAAAGTCGGTGATCGATTTCTTGACCAGTGCGATCGCGTCCTGCAGCAGGTCGCGCTTGGCGCCACTGACCCGCACGGCGTCGCCCTGGATCGATGCCTGCACCTTCATCTTGCTGTCCTTGATGATCCGCACGATCTTCTTCGACAGCTCCTGCTCCACGCCCGTGCGCACGGTGATGGCCTGCTTGACCTTGTTGCCGGATACCTTTTCGACGTCGCCGTACTTGAGCGAGCGGATGTCGATGGTGCGCTTGGTGAGCTTGCCGGTCAGGATGTCGGTGACCTGCTGCAGCTTGAACTCGTCGTCGGCGAAGAGCGTGAGCACCTTCTCCTTGTGCTCGACGCGCGCGTCCGACCCCTTGAAGTCGAAACGCGTGGAGACTTCCTTGTTGGTCTGGTCAACGGCATTGTTGACCTCGACTTCATTGACTTCCGAGACAATATCGAAGGAGGGCATGGGAAGCGAACGCCAGGAGACGGGGGAACTGTGCACGCTAACACGGCGGCACATGCCGCTACAACCCGGCGCGCCATTCCGCGAAGGCCGTGGCAACGCGCGTGGCCACCGCGCTCCAGTCACCGAAGCGCGATTGCCGGAAAATGCGCATCGACGGATACCACGGCGACGCGTCCGGCGCGGCGCGCCAGCGCCAGCAGGTGTTGTACCGGTCGAGCATCCATACGGGCTTGCCCAGCGCGCCGGCGACATGCGCCACGGCCGTGTCGGCGCTGATGACCAGATCGAGTTGCTCGATGAGCGCGGCGGTGTCGGCAAAGTCGCGTATGGCCGCGCGGATATCGAGGATGGCGGATGCATGGCGCCCAAAGGCTGCCGGGTCGCCTTGCAGCCCGGGCTGCAACGTCAGGAACGCGACGCTGCCACCCGCCAACAGCGGCGCCAGCACGTGGGATGGGATCGACTTGTGCTTCGTCACGAAACCGTGGACGTCGCGCGCCAGCACCGACCACGCGAGGCCCACGCGCGGACGCGGCAGGTCGTGCAGCCGCGCCTGCCATGCCGCGCAGCGATCCGCCGGGGCGTGCAGGTAGGGCGATGCGATCGCCAGTGCATTCGCGTCAATGCCCAGTCGGTGCGGCAATGACAAAATCGATACGCGCGCCGACAACTGCGCCGACGGCGGGTCGTTGACCTGCGTCACCACGCGATCCACGCCTTCCAGCGTGGCCAGCAGTGGGGCCAGGGCCGCGTGATCGCCGGTGAGCAACACGATCACGGCGCGCGCACGCCGCCGCGCCAGCGGCACGAAGCGGGAAAATTGCACGATGTCGCCGAAGCCCTGTTCGCCGTAAACGACGAGCGTGCCGTCGAACGCGCGGCCGTCCCAGGCCGGGATTGACGCCAGCGCCACTTCTGCCGCGGCCCCGCGATCCGGACGTTGCTCGAAGGCTTCCCAGCCGGCGGCAAAGTCGCCGCGACCGAGGCGAGCGGAGGCCACGCCGAAGCGTGCATCGACATCGTTGGGCACCAGCACCAACGCACGCTGAAACGCGCTTTCCGCCCCGTCGTGATCCCACGCGAAGTTGCGCACCGCGCCAAGCGTCTGCCACGCCGGCGCGTGCTGCGGCGCGCGCGCGACGACGGCGGCGAGCGCCTGCGTTGCCGCGGGAAGGTCGCCCGACAGCGCGACACCCAACGCGCGTCCGGTGGCAGCGTGGACATTGCCGGGCTCCAGCGTCAGCGCGCGATCGTAGGCGGCGATGGCGGCGGCGCCGTCGCCCGCTTCATTGGATTGCTCGCCCAGGTTGAGCGCCGCCAGCGTGAGTCGCGGATCGAGGACGAGTGCCTGCGCGAAGGCCGTGCGCGCCTCGGCATTGCGGTTGAGCTGCGCGAGCGCAATGCCGCGATGGTTGTGCGCGGTGGCAAGCG
>JANMCS010000345.1:0-1260 GCA_031361405.1 Betaproteobacteria bacterium | reverse complement strand
CTGCGATCGCGCCACGCGTCGAACGAACGCGCGCGCATCGCCGGCAACGCCACGACGAGATTGTCGAGCGCCGTATCGTCGTTGAAGAGGTTGATGGCCTGGAACGACCGGGCCACGCCCCGCCGCGTGATCGCGGGCGGCAGCAGGCCGGCGATGTTGTCGCCGTCGAACACGATCTCGCCGCGGTCGGGCGTGTACATGCCGGTCAGGCAGTTGAAGCACGTAGTCTTGCCGGCGCCGTTTGGACCCATGATGCCGGTGAGCGTCCCCGCCTCGAACGCGAGGTCGATGTCCTCCAGCACCACGCGATCGCCGAAACGCTTGTGCAGATGCCGGGCCTCGAACAGTGCCATGTCAGTGCGCCCTACCGCGGCGGAGACTGCCTGCGAGGTCGCCCAGCATGCCCGCGATGCCTTCGGGCTTGTACAGCACGACGGCCATGAACAGGAGGCCGTACCAGAAGAGCCACGTCTCGGTGTACGCGCCGAGCAGGTCGCGGGCGAGGATGAAGAAGGCGGCACCCAGGAGCGGCCCCCAGAAACTGGTGAGCCCGCCGCCAATCAGCACCATCATCACGACAAAGCCCGACTGGTGCAGGCTCATCACGTTGGGATAGGCCGACTGCTGCGCCATCGCAAACAGCGCGCCGGCAAGGCCCGCGATCGCCGCCGACACCACGAACACCAGCCACTTGTAGATCCACACGCGATAGCCGAGAAAGCCGGCGCGCATCTCGTTCTGCTTGATGCACTGGAGCACGCGTCCCAGGGGCGAATGCACGAAGCGCCAGCAGAACAGCACGACCAGTAGCAGCATCGCAAACACGAAGTAGAAGAGCGCGTCGTTCGATTTGAGATCAAACGTCGCAAGGCCGAAGTTCACCGGCAGTCGTTTCAGATTAAGAAGCCCATCCTCACCGCCGGTGACCGAATGCCACTTCACCGCCACGAACCAGAATACCTGCCCGAACGCGATCGTGAGTAGCGCATAGTAGATGCCGCGGCGATGCGAGATGAGTGCAGCCACGAGGCCGCCCAGCACCGCCGCCGCCAGCACGGCACCGATGAGATCGAACCAGAGATTGCTCCATACGCGCAGTTGCAGCAGGCCGAATGCGTAGGCGCCCACGCCGAAGAACGCGCCATGGCCGAACGACGGCAGCCCCGAATTGCCGAGCAACAGGTTGTAGCCCATCGCGTAGATCATGAAGATCGCGATCTCGACGGCCAGGTACTGGTAAAGGCCGATCCGCGCCATCCA
>JANMCS010000244.1:0-3803 GCA_031361405.1 Betaproteobacteria bacterium | reverse complement strand
ATCGTGGCCTTGGCTTCGCCATTGCCCGCGGCCTGGCCGAGGCCGGCGCCACGGTCGTGCTCAACGGCCGCAAGCCGGATGAACTGCAGCGCGCCGCGGCCACGCTCGTCGCGGAAGGCCTGAAGGCCGGTGTCGAAGCCTTCGACGTCGTCGATCGCGACGCGATCCACGCCGGCATCGACGCGGTCATCGCGCGTCATGGCACCATCGATATCCTGGTGAACAACGCCGGCATTCAGCGCCGCGGCCCGCTGCAGGATTTTTCGGCCAAGGACTGGGACGACATCATCGCCACCAATCTCACCGCGCCCTTTGTCGTATCGCAGGCCGTGCTGCCCGGCATGATCGCGCGCAAGCACGGCAAGATCGTGCACATCGCCTCGCTGATGAGTGAACTGGCGCGGCCCTCCGTCGTGCCGTACACGGCGGCCAAGGGGGGCGTGCGTCAATTGACGCGCGGCATGGCGGTGGAACTGGCGCCGCATAACATCCAGGTCAACGCGATCGCGCCCGGTTATTTCGCCACCGAGATGAACCGCGCGCTGATCGACGATGCCGAATTCAACGCATGGGTGTGCAAGCGTACGCCGGCAGGACGCTGGGGCGATCCGCACGAACTGGCCGGACTGGCCGTGTTTCTCGCCTCCCCCGCGGCCAACTACATGACCGGGCAGCTCGTGATCATGGACGGCGGGATGTCGGTGGCGTTGTAAAACGCCGGAATACGACGGGAAAAAACGCTGCGTAAATCCTGTAGGCGAGGCTTCAGCCTCGCGGGGATGATGCCGCGTATTGCCAGCGAGGCTGAAGCCTCGCCTACAGAACCCACAGAACCTGCAGTACCCGCGAATCTACGGGTTCTTTGCGGTCCGTTCCATCCGCGCCAGCAGGTCGTCGCGCGCGCCGACGCAATGCGCGCGGGCGAGCTTGCCAGCCTTGGCGGCATCGCGCTTGGCAATGGCGCGCACCAGCGCCCGATGTTGCGCGACGACCTCGTCCACGCGTCCGGCGCCATAGCCAAAGCGCAGGCGCAGCGCCTCGATCAGCAGGCGTCCCTGCGCCAAGACCCGCACGGCTTCCGGATTGGCCGCGGCCGCATTGATCGCATCGTGCAGCGCGCGATTGCAATCGAGCAGTGCGGCCGTGTTGCGCCGGCCGGCGGCACGTTCATAGGCCGCAGCCACCGCCTCGAGGTGCGCCACCCCGGCACTGTCGATGCGCTCGGTGCAACGTTCGGTGAGCATCCCCTCGATGGCTTCGCGCAAGTCGTAAACGTTGCGCACGTAGATCGCGTCGACGCCGCGGATCACTGCGCCACGATGCGGCAGCACGTCGAGCACACCCTCGCCTTCCAGCTCGCGCAGCGCCTCGCGTATCGGCATGTGACTCACGGCGCACAGGGCGGCCAGATCGTCGATCTTCAGGCGCTGTCCCGGCCGCAATTCGCCGTGGAGAATGCGGCGCCGCAGGTCGGCGGCCACCCGCGTGGCCGTCGTCGTGGACAGCGCGGCGACGCTCACGTCACTCGGGGACAATGCCGGCGTCCTTGATCAGTTTCTGGTAGCGCACGGTTTCCGAACGCAGCAACGCATCGAATTCCTCCGGCGTGCCGGCCACCACGTCCGCGCCCAGCTGCGTGAGCTTGTCGCGCACTTCGGGCTCGTGCAGCACTTCGACCACATCGCGATGAATTTTCTGGATGATGGGCTTGGGCACCTTGGCCGGCGCGATGATGCCGCCCCACGACGTCATGCCGTAGCCCTTGACGCCGGCCTCGGCCAGCGTGGGCACGTCGGGCAGCAGCGTCGCGCGCTTGGCGCCGGTGACGGCCAGCAGCTTGATCTTGCCGGCACGCACGTGCGGCATCACCGCCGCCACCGCGTCGAACATCACCGGCACCCGCCCGGACAGCAGGTCCGGATGCGCGGATGAACTGCCCTTGTACGGGACCTGCGTCATCTGCGTGCCGGACAACTGCATGAACACTTCGGCAAACAGATGCGGATTGCCGCCGGGACCGGTGGAGGCAAAGTCGATCTTGCCGGGATTGGCCTTCAACAGCGCCACGAATTCCTGCACGTTGTTGACGCCAAGGCTCGGATGCACGACCAGGCCCAGCTGCACGTTGGCCGTCTGCGTGATCGGCTGCAGATCGTTCAGCGTATCGAAGGGAATGGTCTTGTACGAGAACGGATTGCCGACGTGGGAGCTGGCGATGAGGCCCAGCGTGTAGCCGTCGGGCGGCGCCTTGGCGATGGCCTCGGTACCGATGATGCCGTTGGCGCCCGCCTTGTTCTCGACGACCACGCCCACCCCCCATTTCCTGGTCAGCTTGTCGGCGATCAGGCGCGCGGTGATGTCCGAGGCGCCGCCGATCGGATACGGCACGATGATCTTCACCGGCTTGGTGGGGTAGTCCTGCGCCTGCACGCCGAACGTCAGCGCTGCCAGCAACGCGACCATTCCTGTACGCATCATCCGAATTTTCATCACTGTTTCTCCTGCTGAAATTGTATTAGTACGCGGGCTTGGTCGGAAACCAGCCGGGACGCCGCGGATCGAGGTAGGCACCGGTGATGGCCTCGACGCGATAGCGTTCGAGTTGGGCGCGGTCCACCTCCACGCCCAGGCCCGGCCCCGTGGGCACGGGCAGGCAGCCATCGCGCTGCGCGAACCGCGTGGTGGTGATGTCGTCGGACAGGTAATCGAGTTCGGTGTCGATGGCCAGCGTCATGTTGGGAATGGTGGCGGCCAGATGCAGGTACGCCGCCTGCGAGAGTCCCAGTTCGCCGCCGCTGTGCAGGGTCACCGGCAGGCCCACCGACTCGGCCACCGCGGCAGCCTTGAGGCACGCCCACAGGCCACCCGCCTCGTGCGGATCGACCAGGATCACATCAGCGGCGCCGGCGCGCACGATGTTGCCGACATCGTTCAGCGTGTAGGCGGATTCATCCAGCGCAATGGGCACCGGCTGCGCCGCGCGCAACGCCACGTGACCCGCGAGGTCGTCGTGTTCCAGCGGCTGCTCGACATAGTTGAGATCGAAGTCGCGCAATTTTTCCAGTTGCCGGCGCGCAGTGCCCGGCGTCCACGCGCCGTTCACGTCCACCCGCAGCGGCACGGCGGGACCGATTGCATCGCGCACGGCACGCGTCAAGGTGATGTCGGAAACCAGGTCGGCGCCGATCTTGAGCTTGAACGAGCGATAGCCCCGCGCCGCGAATTCGCGCGCCACGTCGCCCACCTTGGCCGGGTCGTTGATGAAGAGATAGGCCGCGAGATCGATCGGCGACCGATAGGCACCGCCCCACAGCCGGTACAGCGGCAGGCCGGCGTATTTGCCCAGCGCGTCCCACATCGCCATCTCGACGCCGCACAGCGCCATCACCGCGGCGCGCTTGTGGTGGTAGTAGCCCGCGCCCAGTACATGGCGATAGAGGCTTTCGGCCTGGTCGACGGTCTTGCCGATCGCCAGCGGAATCACGATGCGGTCCAGCACGGCGGGAATCGCATCCAGAAAGCAGATGGTCTCGCCCCAGCCGCGGATGCCGCCGGCAGTTTCAATCTCGATGATGAGGCGCACGGCCCCGGCGCGCACGCCCGAGCCCCAGACGATGGGACTGCCGAAGGGAACGTGCACCAGCGTGCGGTGGACGGCGACGATCGTGAGGTCGGAAGCAGCGGTCATGGCGGTGGGAGTGGACGTAACGCCCGCAGGATATTCGATCTTTGATCAAACATCAATATCTATCATCCCGCAAACATCCTGTAGGCGAGGCTTCAGCCTCGCATGCACGCGAGGC
>JANMCS010000336.1:0-8016 GCA_031361405.1 Betaproteobacteria bacterium | reverse complement strand
ACCCATGACGAAGCCGCCGATCGCGGCCAGATCGCCGTTGCGATCGAGCAGCAGGTTGGCCTGCTCGCGAAACACCTCGATGCCGTCTACGGTGCCACGAAAGCGTACGATCGTGCCGCCGCCGTCGAGGCTTTGCACATTATGGACAGGCAGCGCGTTGATTTCTTCCGCGGTGATCCTGTAGAGCCCGGCGAGATCGCGCAAATGCGCGCGGGCCATGCTTTCCGGGTCCAGCGCGGATTTGCGCGACGCCACCTGACCTTGCGCCTTGAGATTGGCGCGCGCCGCATCGCCGGAAAGGAACGTGGGCACGCCGTGGCGTGGTTCCATCTGCGGTGTTGCGCCGGGGGTCGTGGTCGATGCAATTGTGGCGGCCGTATTGACCGGCGCGGGCGACGATTGCGCCAATGCATCGATGGGCGCCAATGGGCGCGCCACCGCGGCACCGATGAACGACATCATGGCGCCCGCTATGGCCATGGCCATAGCCGATGCCTGCGCTTTGCGGAAATTGCGAGTGTGCATTGGAACCTGCCTGTGGATCGCGATTAGGGTGCGGACGCGGGGCGAAGTGGCCCGGACAGCCGCAATGTTAACGTTCCCGCCGCTGGCGGCTTGATTTGACCGTCGATTGCGCGCGCCGTCAGTTCGCCTCACTTGCGGGAAAGCGCACCCGCACGGTCAGGCCGCGCCCGCCCGGGCCGTAGTCCAGTGTCACGCTCGCGCCGTGGGCAATGGCGATGCGCTTGACGATCGACAGGCCGAGGCCACTGCCCCCGCCGTCCGTGTCGCCGCTGGCGCTGGTGCCGCGATGAAAGCGCTCGAAGACACTTTCGCGCTCGCCGACCGGGATGCCGGGACCGTTGTCCATCACCGACAGCACGGCGGCGCCGTCCTCGTCGTCGACCGCCACGTCGACGCGGCCGCCGGCTGGCGTGTAGCGCAAGGCGTTATCGAGCAAGTTGGCCAGCAACATCCCGAGGCTGGCCGCATCGCCGCGCACCGCCACCGGCGCGCTGCGGGCCGAGCCCATGTCGATGCCCTTGTCCTCGGCCAGCGCCGCGCGCGCCACCAGCGCGTCGTGCACGATGGGGGTCAGGTGGACCGCCGTGGCCGCGGCACCAAGGGCCTCGGGCTCGAAGCGCGCCATCGTCAGCATTTGCTCGACCAGGCGTACGGCACGGTCGACGCCGGATTTGAGTTCGGTGAGCGCCGCGGCGCGCGCAGGGGCGTCCGGCGCGCGCTCCGCCAGTTCCACCTGCAGCCGGACCGCCGCCAACGGCGTGCGTAGTTCATGCGCTGCGTCGGCGGTGAACCGGCGCTGCGCCGCCAGCGCGTCGTCGAGGCGCGCAAGCAGCGCATTGAGGCTGCCGGCCAGCGGCCGCAGCTCATTGGGCAGGCCGGACTCGGCCAACGGCGCCATCGCATCGGGTCGGCGCTTGGCCACCGCGCGCGACATGGCGTCAAGCGGCCGCAAGCCGCGACCCACCGCATACCAGATCAACACGCCCAGGAACGGAATCAGCGCCAGCAGCGGCAGCAGCGTGCGCAACGCAGTCTGCGTCGCGATCTCGCGGCGCTCGTCGAGCGCATGCGCGACCTGCAGCGCGTGATTGCCCACGACGTGCGTATAGAGGCGCCACTCGCGGCCGTTGTCCTGCACGGTCGAATAGCCTTCGGTGGCCGGCACCGGCAGGCCGGTGTTCGGCTGCGACCAGTACACGAGCACGCCGTCGCGATTCCAGATCTGCGTGACGATCTGCGCCACGCCAGGCGCCGGGCGCCCGTCCGGCGGCGACGGCGTGGGGCCGCGGCCGCGCAGCAGGTCCTCGATGCGTGTCGAATACGCGAGCTGCTTCAACTGCAGGTCGAAGAGATCGCCGATCTCGCGCTTGGTCTCGACATAGGTGGCCACCGTCGCCAGCGCCGCGACGGCGGCCATGCCCAGCAGCAGCCAGGCCAGCAGCGTGCGCCGGATCGAGGTCATGCGCGGGCAATCACGTAGCCAACCCCGCGGATCGTGCGGATGGCCGGGGCACCGAGTTTCTTGCGCAGGTTATGGACGTGCACCTCCACGGCGTTGCTTTCCACTTCCTCGCCCCAGCCATACAGGCGCTCTTCCAGTTGCGCCTTCGACAGCGCGGTGCCGGGCCGCTCGAGCAGCGCCGCCAGCAGCGCGAATTCGCGGATCGACAGGTCGATGGCCTTGCCGGCCTGGTGCACCGTGTGGGCAGCGGGATCGAGCTCCAGATCGCCATTGCGGAGCACGTTGTCTTCGCGCGCGATATCGCGGCGCAGCAGCGCGCGCATCCGCGCCGACAATTCGTCGAGGCTGAACGGTTTGACCAGGTAGTCGTCGGCGCCCGCGTCCAGGCCTGCCACGCGGTCGGCGACGGCGTCGCGGGCCGTCACCACCAGCACGCGCGCCTTGTTGCCGGCGCGACGCATCTCCTTCAGCAGGTCGAGGCCACTCTTCCTGGGCAAGCCCAAGTCAAGCAGCACCAGCGAGTAGGCGCCGCTGGCAGTTTCCAGCGCCACGCGGGCTGCCAGTCCGTCCTGGACCCAGTCGACCGTGTACTTGTCTTGCTGCAGTGCAGCATGAAGGGTCTTGCCGATCATGGGGTCGTCTTCGACCAGGAGGATGCGCATGGCGGGGGCAATGAGGGACGGGCCGGCGCATTCTACGCGGCAGACCCTTAGCATTGACTTAACCGTGGCGCGACCGGTCAATGTGCGGCATCGAACATTGGTTCGAGCGCAATGTAATTACTAACTGTGCGGTAAGTGACTCTCCCACAACAACATCCGGCGATCCCTGCATCCGGCATTCGGAAAGCTGCGTATTAGTGTTTGTGGACACCACGGCCAAGTCAGGTCTGCGAGTTTCCTTTCGAAAATCAAACCTTTGGAGATGTCACCATGAACACTGCATCACGCCGCACCGGCATTTTCCGCCGCGCTTTGCTCCCGGCCATTATCACTGCTGCCGTGGCGGCGGGCATGGGCTCGACGGCGTTTGCCTCGAGCCACCGCGAGGCGCCTTTCATCGCCACGCAGCCCCAGGTCGACGGCACCGACTTCTACATGTTCCGCAGCTACGAGGCGGGCCGTGAAGGATACGTGACGCTCGTGGCCAACTACCTCCCCCTTCAGGATCCTTACGGCGGCCCCAACTACTTCAAGCTCGATCCCACAGCCCTCTATGAAATCCATGTGACCAACGATGGTGGTGCCGTCGAAAATGTCACCTTCCAGTTCAAGTTCCAGACCACCAACGACGACAACAAATTCACCGTCGGCGGCAAACAGGTCTCGATTCCGATCGTGCAGAACGGCAGTGCGGATGTCTCCACCCCCAATTCACCTGCGTTGAATGTGCATGAAAAGTACACGTTGAGCGTCATTCGCGGGCCGCGTCGCTCAGGCACCGCGCAGGCTGTCACCAACCTGACACAGGGTGGAACATCGTTCGACAAGCCGGTGGACTATATCGGTACCAAGACGATCAGCAACTACATCGCGTACGCCAACAAGCACATCTATGATGTCCAGATCCCGGGCTGCGCTGGTACCGGCAAGGTTTTTGTCGGACAGCGTAAGGACTCTTTCGTGGTCAACCTCGGCGAAACGTTTGACCTCGTGAATATCAAGTATCCGGCGGTTGAACTCAATCCGGGGGCGGAATTTGCCACGGTAGACTCGCTGGCCGACAAGAATGTGACCTCACTGATCCTTGAAGTACCCATCGCCTGCCTCACTGAAGGCAAGAGCCCGATCATCGGCGGCTGGACCACGGCCAGCGTTCCGGCCAATCGCACGGTCAGCGCCACGCCAGGCAGCGGTCTTGATCCGACTTCGACCTCGGGTGGCTTCGTGCAGGTGTCACGCCTGGGTGCGCCGTTGGTCAACGAAGTGGTCATCGGTCTCAAGGACAAGAACAAGTTCAATGCCAGTGAGCCCAAGGATGACGGCCAATTTGCGGATTATGTAACCAATCCCACGTTGCCGATGTTGCTGGAAGTGCTGTTCGGCTCCGCCGGCGTCAAGGCACCGACGAATTTCCCGCGTACCGACCTCGTTGCCGCGTTTCTGACGGGTGTTACCGGAGTGAATCAACCGGCGGGTGTCGTGGTGTCCGAACAGCTGCGACTCAATACGGGCACGCCGCCCACGCCAATGAGCAGCCAGAATCGCCTCGGTGTCATCGGTGGCGACAATGCGGGATTCCCCAACGGCCGACGCCCGGGCGATGATGTTGTTGACATCGAACTGCGAGTGGCGATGGGAGTGCTCTGCACGCTCAACATTGGCGGGTGCAAGCCATCCGATGCATTGGCGGGTTCGCTGAAGTACACTGACGGTGCTTACATCACGTCGACGTTCTTCGCAAATTCGTTCCCGTATCTGCGGGCGCCGTTGAAGGGTTCCCCCAACGATGACAACGCCATCAAGCGCGCAAAGCAGTAATCGTTGCACGAAAACGGCCCCGGGGATCCCGGGGCCGTTTTTTTGTCCGAATTTCAGGAGCACAGGTTGAAGCGAGCAATCCGTTGCCGAATCGCGTGCATGTTGGGCTGCATGCTTGCAGCGACGTGGGCTGCAGCCGCACCCTTCGTCCCCACCGACGATGCGCAGGTGCTGGAGCGCCTGCCATTGCGCGCCGCGGCCCAGAACCGCGAGCTCGACCGACTGAAAGCGGCGGCAATCGCCGCGCCGCGCGATGTCAATGCCGCCACCGCGCTGGCCAATGCGTACTACCAGATTGCACGCGCCGAGGGCGATCCCCGCTACCTCGGCTACGCCCAGGCGGCGCTGAAACCGTGGTGGAACGAGGCGGAGGCGCCCACGCCGGTGCTGGTTGCGCGTGCCACCATCCTGCAGAGTGACCACCAATTCGATCGCGCGCTTGCCGATCTCGACCGGGCACTGCTGCGCGAACCCCGCAACGCGCGCGCGCTGCTCGTGCGTGCCACCGTGCTGACCGTACAGGGCAAGTATGCGCAGGCCCGCGCGGAATGTCCGAAGCTCTATGGCGTCGCGCCCGAGCTCTACATCGGCGTCTGTGTGGCCACCGTCGACAGCCTGACGGGCAAGGCCGCACCGGCGAGCGCATCGCTGGAACGCGCGATGAACAATGCCGGCGTTACACCCGAGGCGCGCGCCTGGGCCGCCTCCACGCTAGGCGAGATCGCCGCGCGTCGCGGCGAGCCGACGGCGGAGGCGCATTTCCGTGCTGCGCTGGCGGCCGATCCGCGCGACCTGTACACGATCGGCGCCTACAGCGACTGGCTGCTCGACAACAAACGTCCTGCTGACGTGATTCCGCTGGTGCGTAACGACGTGCGCGTCGATGGCCTGTTGCTGCGGCTGGCGCTGGCGCAAGCTGCAGAGGGCCAACCCGAGGCCCGCGCCACGATCGAGATCCTGCGTTCACGTTACGCTGCCAGCCGCGCGCGCGGCGACACCGTCCACCGCCGCGAGGAAGCGCGTTTCGCCTTGTGGCTGGCCAACGATCCCGCCATGGCGCTGCGCCTGGCCACCGAGAACTGGGCCGTGCAGCGCGAGCCCGCGGACCTGCGCGTGCTCGCGGAAGCGGCCGCGGCCACGAATGACGCCACCGCCAGGTCGACAGTGCGGCAGTGGCTGACGGACACCGGCCTCGAATATCCGGCCGTCGCGGCGCTGGTAGCCCCGGGCGCGAAAGGCGGCAAGTGATGCGCGCGCTGCTGCGTTACCTGCTCGTGGCGTGCCTGCTCGCGCAAGGTACCGCGTGGGCGCACAAGCCATCCGACAGCTACCTGACGCTCGACGTCGACGGCGCGACGATCACCGGGCAATGGGACATCGCATTGCGCGATCTCGACTTTGCGCTGGGACTCGACGGCGACCAGGATGGCGCGATCACGTGGGGTGAGGTCAAGGCAAAGCACGGGGCGATCGCATCGTATGCATTTTCGCGCCTGACGCTGGGACCGGCCAATGCGCCGTGCCTGCCCGTGGTCAGCGAACACCTGATCGACAACCACAGCGATGGCGCATACGCCGTGGTGCGTTTCACCGCCGCGTGTGCCACGCCGCCGCAGGCGCTGGATATCGGTTATCGGCTGTTCGCCGAAGTCGATCCTTCCCACCGCGGCCTGCTGAAGCTTTCCGCTGCCGGGTTCACGAGCACGGCGATACTCGCGGCCGACGTGTCGTCGCGGCCACTGCCGCTCGTGGCCCCGTCCAAGTCGGCGCAGTTTGCCGAATACGTCAAGGAAGGCGTCCTCCATATCTGGACGGGCTTCGACCACATCCTGTTCCTGCTGGCGCTGCTGCTGCCGGCCGTGCTGGTGCGCTCGCGCGTACCGGGCGAAACGTGGACTGCGGCGCCGACTTTTCGCGCGGCATTCATCGATGTGCTCAAGATCGTCACCGCGTTCACTCTTGCGCACTCGATCACGCTGTCGCTGGCGGTACTGGGGGTGATCAGCCTGCCGTCGCGGCTGGTCGAATCGGCCATTGCGGCATCGGTGTTGCTGGCCGCACTCAACAACGTGCGGCCGCTGGTTTTTGGCATGCGCTGGGCCATCGCTTTCCTGTTCGGGCTGGTCCACGGCTTCGGCTTTGCCAGCGTGCTTACCGATCTCGGACTGCCGCAGGACTCGCTGGTGCTGGCCCTGGTGGCGTTCAATGTCGGCGTCGAGGTGGGACAATTGGCGATTGTCGCGGTGTTCCTGCCGGTTGCCTATGCAATGCGCGGTTCCCGGTTCTATCAGCGCTTCGTCATGATCGGTGGCTCATTGGTCGTGGCGGCGATAGCGGTGTTATGGTTGGTGGAGCGGGCATTCAATCTCGCGCTGTTGCCAGGTTTGGGAACCTGATCGACAGGGAACAAGGAGCCGGCATGGAACGGATCACGATGTCGATGGACGAGGAACTGGCCAAGGATTTCGACCGCATGGTGCATGACCGCGGATACACGAGCCGTTCGGAGGCGATGCGCGACCTGGTGCGTCGCGAGATCGAGACCCATCGCCAGGTCCGTGATGCCCGTACCCACTGCGTGGCCAATCTCTCTTATGTGTACAACCATCACGAGCGCCAGTTGACGGAGCGCCTCAACGAGGCGCAGCACCAGCATCACGACCTGGTGGTCGCCACGATGCATGTGCACCTCGATCACGAGCATTGTCTCGAGAGCACCGTGCTGAAGGGGCCCTCCGTCGCGGTGCGGGCATTTGCCGACCGGACCCAGGCCGAACGCGGCGTGCGCCATGGGGCGCTCAACCTCGTGACGGTGGAGGCCAGCGATACCCACGACAGGTCCGGCGCGCACCATCATCACGGGCACCTGCATCTCATTCCGCGGACGCGACGCTGACAATGCATCCGCCGGGGGACATCGTTCGTATATTGGTAGGAACAATTACCACAAAATGCCTAACATTCGCGTGAGTCTGCCCATGACCAGATTTCCAAAATTCCACGTCTCCTTGTTATTTGCCGGACTTTCCATTGCAGCGGGAGCCTCGGCCCAGGGTGTCAATATTGCCGCCGTCAACGACGTGCAGGCCATCGGCAAGGTGGACGTCACCGGCCACTACGACAACAGCGTGGGGAGCAGCGACGCCGCCAGCGCCGGTGTCATCACGCCGCAACTGATCCAGGACCGCCCCCTGCTGCGCCCGGGTGCGCTGCTTGAATACATTCCAGGGATGGTCGTCACGCAACACAGCGGCGCGGGCAAGGCCAACCAGTATTTCCTGCGCGGCTTCAATCTCGACCACGGCACCGATTTCGCCACCCGCGTCGACGGCATGCCGGTGAACCTGCCCACGCACGGCCATGGCCAGGGCTACACCGACCTCAATTTCCTGCTGCCCGAGCTGGTGCAGCGCATCGAGTACCGCAAGGGCCCCTACTTCGCGGGCAATGGCGATTTCTCGTCGGCGGGTTCGGCCGACATCGTGTACTTGAAGCAGCTCGATGCGCCCTTTGCCCAGCTCACGCTCGGCCAGGGCGGCTTCCGGCGCG
>JANMCS010000321.1:0-4770 GCA_031361405.1 Betaproteobacteria bacterium | reverse complement strand
CGGCCGCCGCGGATCAGCACCACCGAGTGCTCCTGCAGGTTGTGGCCTTCGCCGCCGATGTAGCTGATGACCTCGAAGCCGTTGGTCAGGCGCACCTTGGCAACCTTGCGCAGCGCCGAATTCGGCTTCTTCGGGGTCGTGGTGTAGACACGCGTGCATACGCCGCGCTTTTGCGGGCTGTTTTGCAGCGCCGGCACTTTGCTTTTCGACACGGCGGGCTTGCGGCCCTTCCGTACGAGCTGATTGATCGTTGGCATCCTGATTGTCCGTTTCGTGCGAGGCCGCCCTGGAGGGCGACGCCGCAAGCCATTGAAAGTCTCGGTGCACGATGCAAAACGCGCGCCGGCTTTGCGAAACTACTTCCGAGTTGCTGCAAATCGTGCTGCAAATCAAAGTGGCCCTGGTTCACGTCGTATGAGGACGCTGCACTGGGGCCACCCTTCTTGCGCCACACGCCGACTGGTTGAAAGCGGCCTGGGTACGCGTGCCATCCGGACGGTTTGCGGGCGTCCGAGGGGCGAAAAGACCGCGATTATAGTGCGAAACGCGAGGTCAGGTCAACACCCTGCTGCAGTGCGATTACGGGTCAAGACGACCTGTAGGCGAGGCTTTAGCCTCGCGGGGATGATGTAGCGCCGATCCTGCGTGGCTAAAGCCTCGCCTACAGCAATATCAAGGGCGGGCGGGCACCGTGCGCAGCCACGCCACGAGGGCGTCCTGGTCGGCCGTGCTCAAGCCCGCATACCAGAAGAAACCCATGGGCGGCTGCAGGGTCCGCCCGTCCTTGCCCACCCCCTGGGTGATGGCCCGCTTGATCTCCTCGTCGGTCCAGCGGCCGAGCCCAGCCTCCGGATTGGACGTGATGTTGCGCGAGACCGCACCCGGCCAGTCGGCCGGATACCCCTTCACCATCGCCGGACCGTAGGCCTTGCCGCCCTGCCCCAGCGCCGTTTCGTACTGCGTCTTGCCCTCCCTGGCGGGGGTATGGCACTCCATGCAGTGGCCGATCGTGGCCAGGTAGGCACCCCGGCGCGTCCGATCCTGCAAATCGGCTTCCGTGAAGCCCTTTTCGGCATCCGGATAGGTGTCGCGGGGCACCTGGCGCTTGTAGTCGGGCAGCGCCACGGCATTGCGCACCGGTGGCAACGACCGCAGGTATGCCACTACGGCGTCCAGATCAGCCGGCACCAGCGCCTTGTAGAAGTTGACCCACATCATGGGCGCCAGCGGGACGCCGGAGAGCCGGCCGTGGTTCGGGCGCTGGCCGGCGGTGATGGCCCGCTTGATCTCGTCGTCGGTCCAGGCACCGATGCCGGTCTCGCGGTCGGGTGTGATGTTGGAGGCGGTGCCGCTATAGAAGGGAAAGTCGAAGGACAGTCCCCCGCCCGCCAGTTCCTTGCCGGGCAGCGGACGGCCATCGGCGGCCTTGGGCGTGTGGCAATTGCCGCAGGCGAGGATTGTCGTGACGAGATAGCGTCCACGTTCCACGCCGGCGGGGTTGTCCGCACCTTGGGCGATGCCTGTCATGCTGCCGGCCAATCCGCATACGGTGGCAATGATCAGCCGAACGATTGGATGCTTTGTGGGTGCTGCGAAGGCGGTAGGCGTATTCATGACAGACTCCTGCGTCGTGGGTCGGGATTGCTTCGACCGTGACAATGCGGCTGTCAGGATGAAATTGTCCTGACCATTGGGTGACGGATGGCTGATGATTGGTGAACGACTGCAGGTAGGCCGCTGGACCTTCGACCGTTCGCTCAATACGCTGACCTGCGGCGACGAAGTCGTGCGCATCGAGCCCAAGGTGGCCGACCTGCTGCAGGTGCTGGCCGAACATGCCGGCGAAGTGGTGGGGCGCGCGGAACTGCTCGAACGCGTGTGGCCGGGTGTCGTGGTCGGCGACGAGGCGCTGTCGCAGAGCATCAACAAGCTGCGGCGCGCGCTGGGCGATACTTCGCGCGAGGCGACGTATCTGCAGACAGTGCCCAAGCGCGGGTATCGGCTGATTGCGGCGGTCGGTGCAGCGGGTACGACGGTCGCCGCCGCCGACACCGCGGCGTCGGCCTCGGCACCGGCAGCGGTGCCGGATTCAACGCTTGCGTCATCGTCAGGAGCAAGCGCGCCACCGTGGGTGGAGCCGCAGGCGCCAACGCGGAATTCAACGCCGCGTGCCCCGCCCGAAGTTTCGATACCACGCGCGCCGCGCCGGTTCGCCAGGATGGCAACAATCGCGGCCGCTGCCGTCGCGCTCGCGGTGGCACTCGTCATGCTGTGGCAGCAGTACGGCAAGGATGCCGATCTCGATGCGATCGTCGCCATGCAGGCCGCGCCCACCGACGCGGCCCAGGCGTTGCCCGAAGTCCTGATCCGCCGCTTCGACGCGCTGGGCGACGACGCCGCCACGCAAGCCGCCGCGCGCGCATTCTGGAAACAAGTGGTGGCGGGTATCAGCCAATCGCCGCGATTGCGTGTGATCGCCGACCCGCGCGATGGGCCGCCGCCCACCGGACCTGCATCGCGCTACCAGGTCGACGGCACCGTACAGCGACTCGACGACCGCCTGGTGATCCAGCTGGTGCTGAGCAGTCCCGCATCGGGCGTCGTGCAGTGGAGCCGCCCGTTCGCATTGCCGTTGGCCGATCTCTCCGGTGGCCGCGACATCGCCACTACGGACTTATTGCAAGCATTGACGGTGACGCTGTCCGACGCCGAGCGCGACCGGCTGGCGCGGCCCTACACCCGATCGGCGGCTGCATTCGACGAGTATCTGGACGGCCAGGCCGCGTTCGGCGCGCGCGATCAACAGGGCAACGCCGACGCGCGCGAGCACTTCGCCCGTGCGGTGGCGGAAGATCCCGGATTCGCGCGCGCGTTTGCAGGCTTGGCGCTCACCTATGCCGCCGACGCGACATTCGGCTGGGCCGCGAACCGCAATGCCGCGATCGAACAATCCATCGCCCACGCACGGCGCGCCGAAGCGCTCGATCCTTCGCTGCCCGAAGTGCATTGGGCGCTGGGCTGGGTGGAATTGCAGCGCTACCAGCATGCGGCCGCATTGAAACATGCACGGCGCGCGATCGAGTTGAATCCTTCCTACGCCGATGCGTATGCGCTGGCGGCCACGATCGCCACCTACACCGGCCGGCCCGCCGCCACGTTGACACTGATGCGCACCGCGCTGCGTCTGCAACCGGTGCACGGCTTCCTGTATCGGATGGTGCTCGGGCGCGCGCACTTCTTCATCGGCGATGACGTGCAGGCCATCGCCAACCTGCGCTTGGCCGAAACGCTCAATCCCGCGCATCTTGAAACGCACGTCTATCTCGCCGCCGCAATGCAGCGCCACGGCGATACCGCCGGCGCAGCGTGGCAGGTGGAGGAAATTCGTGCGCTGGCACCGACGTTTGCGTTGCAGCCATGGCTGAAAACTTCACTGCTTGCCAGCCCGCGGGATCGCACAATGCTTGCCGACACCTTGCAGCCTTTGCGCCTCGATGCCGTCAGTCCCTGAGTCCGAAACGGTCGTCGGCCCGTAAGGGCGCCGGTGGTTTTTCGCGTAGTACCCTGACGCCATCGGTCGGTGCACCCGACTGTCAAACCAATCGTTCCATTTCCTTCATATCGGAGCAACCATGAAACATTCAATTCTTCGCTGGGGCATTTCCACCGTTGCCGCCGCCTGTTGCGCTTCCGCGTTCGCGTTGGCCCCGGTCGCCAACTACACCGACCTTTGGGGTAATGCGGATGAGCCCGGCTGGGGTATCAACCTCGCCCAGCAGGATGCCGCGTTGTTCGGCACCTTCTTCGTGTACGGATCCGGCGGCGATGCCGTGTGGTATTCATCGACGTTCACTTACCAATATACCGGTGGCGGCGGCGTTCGTGTCTATCAGGGCGACCTCTATCAGACCAACGGCTCGCCGCAGGGCTCGACTTACGATCCGCGAAAGCTCGTCTACCGCATGGTGGGTCTTGCGACGCTGGAATTCGGCAGCGACTCCAACGCGCTGTTGCGCTACACGGTCGACGGCGTCGTGGTCGTGAAGCAGATTGCGCGTACCACCTTTGCGGAAATCATGCCGGTCGGCAACTACGTCGGGTCGATGATCGACATCACCGAGAAATGCAAGACGCCCGCCAACAACGGCGTGGTGACCACCGACACCGGATCGCTGCGCATCACGCTCGTCGGCAGCTTCGCCACGATCTATGCGCCCACATGCTTCTACGAAGGCACGTACCAGCAGCAAGGCTCGGTGGGCAGCCTCGACGGCCGCTACGAATGCACGAACAAGGCGCAGGGCGCGGTCACGTTCACCGGCCTCCGCTTCGAGAACGGCGGCCTGCTGGGCAACTACACGGGCAGCAACGGCAGCTGCGCCTTCAAGGGCAACATCGGCGCGGCGCGGACATTGCCTTAACGTTGTTGAGGTCGATGGGCGCACAACGCCCGTCGCCAACGAAAAGGGCCGGCGGAAATCTGTCGGCCCTTTTTCATTACACGTCCGACAGCCCACTGGTCGTTCATCCTACAGTCACCACCCGTGTGACGTCGTTACGCTGGTCGTTGCGAATACATCACTCGCCGGTGATGCACACCCACCTCAACGGACACCAATGAAACTTACGCCCGGCAACGTTTCCCACGCATCATTTCAACGTCGTTTGATTTCAACGCTGTGCGCAGCATTGCTTTGCGGCGTGACACCTGCGGTACTGGCGGCAAGTCCTGTGGATCCGATGGCGGCGACGGGAACCAGGTTCAAAGCG